>CAZKKD010000157.1:0-1300 GCA_964553265.1 uncultured Planctomycetales bacterium
CGCGGGTCAGGCGCGTCAGGCGGGCCAGGAGATGCGGCACGGGCCGGACGCGACCGGGACAGCCGTGCGCGGGTCCGCGGCCGGGCCGTCGGCGGGGCCGGACGGGGCGGCGTCGCCGGGTGTTTCGATCCGGATCGCGTCGGCCGGTGCGGGGACCTCCACCACGCCTGTGGTGTTGGGCGGGAGCGTGCTCTCCAGCGTGATGCGTCCGTCCGCGCGCCGCCACGCGACGCTGACGCGGCCGGCCGGCGCGTCGTGCCACGCCTCGGCCCAGTCGAGCCCCGCGACCGGGTGCGGCCGGATGCGCACGCGGCGGAAGCCGGGCGCGGCGGGGTCGGGCCGGAGTCCGGCGAGGTGGCTGAAGAACCAGGCCGAGATGTCGGCGAACATGTGGTGGTTGCGCGACGAGCCGCCCTCCCAGCTCTCCCAGAGCGTGGTGGCGCCCTGGGCGATCCAGTGGCCGAAGCCGGGGTAGTCGGGCTGGGTGGCGATCGCGCAGGCCAGGTCGGCGTGGCCGTGGTCGGCGAGCGCGCGGAAGAGGTACTTGTTGCCGAGAATGCCGCAGTCGATGTGCCGGTCGGTGGCTTCGACCGCTTCGACCAGGCGCGCGACGGCGAGGGGGACCTCGTCGGGTTCGAGGAGGTCCTGGTAGAGTGCGCAGGCCTGTGCGGTCTGCCCGCCGTCGGCGACGCGGCCGGTGGCGGGGTCCAGGAAGGCGCGCCGCCAGGCCGCGCGCGTCTCGGCGGCCCAGGCGCGGAAGCGCGCCGCGTCGGCGGTGCGGCCGAGGCGATCGGCGGTCGCGGCGGCGATGCGGCAGTGGAGGACGAAGTAGGCGGTGTCGGTCACCGCGGCGGGGCAGTTGTGCGCGTTGGGGTTGCCGTCCGGGCTGGGCGGGCACCAGTCGCCGAGGCCGAAGGCCTGGACGCCGTCGACGGCCTGGCTGCGCGCATAGGGGAGGTATCGCGCCATGGCGGGGTAGTGCTCCTCCAGGACGGCGGTCTCCCCGTCGTAGACGTAGAGCGCCCACGGGATGACGAACGCGGCGCTGTCCCACGCGGGCCCGCTGCCCCAGTTGTAGCCCCAGCCGCCGGTGGGCACGATGCCGGGGAACTGCCCGCTCGGGCGCTGGACGTCGCGGAGGTCGGCCAGCCACTTGCGGTAGGCGGTGCGGGCGTCGAAGTTGTAGAGCATCTCCTCGGCGGAGAGGGCGGCGTCGCCGGTCCAGCCGTTCTTTTCGCGGTGCGGGCAGTCGGTGGGCAGGCCGTGAAAGTTCTCCAGCGTCGCGCGGCCGGCCTGTTCC
>CAZKKD010000157.1:1310-8702 GCA_964553265.1 uncultured Planctomycetales bacterium
CATCGAGGGTGCGGGGGTAGGGGTAGTCGATGAGGTCGAAGCGGCCGCGGGAGGGGAGATCGGTGTGCACGACCCGCGCCTCGACGCGGAGGTCCACCGTCTCGGGGGCGGTGACCTCGACGTACTGGAAGCCGTGGTAGGCGAAGCCGGGTTCCCAGGTTTCCTCGCCTGCGGTTTCCTCGCCCGCGCCGGCGAGGAGGCAGCGGTCGGTCTGCGTCTCGCCGCTCTTGATGAAGCTGTTGATGTTGCCTTGGTCGATGTCGCCGGCGGGGGTGCGCTTCTCCGCGTGGCGGAGGACCACCTCGGCGCCGGCGGGGCCGCGGGCGGTGAGCCGGGTCCAGCCGGTCAGGTTGCGGCCGAAGTCGACGACGCGGACGCCGGGGCCGCGCGGGGTCTCGGCCGCGGGGGCGACGGTCTCGACGACGCGCATGGGCGGCAGTTGCGCCGAGCGGAGCACCCCGCCGGGTGCGCGGAGCACCTTTGCCGGGGTCCAGGCGCCGTCGTCGAAGCCGGGGGCGTCCCAGCCGGGGAGGGCGCGGCGCGCGTCGAAGGTCTCGCCGTTCCGGAGCCCGTCGAAGACGACCGGGCCGGGGTGGACGCGCCAGTCGGGGCCGGAGGCGATGCAGGTCTGCCCGCCGTCGGCGTGCTCGATGTGGATCTGGACAAGCCCCTTGGGCTGGTCGCGCCAGGGGGCGGAGACGAAGTCCCAGACCTCCCGGGTGTGGCAGTTGTACCAGCCGTTGCCGAGGACGAGGCCGAAGACGTTCTCCCCGTCGCGGAGGAGGGGGGTGATGTCGAAGGTTTCGTACAGGACCGCGCGGTCGTAGGTGGTGGCGGCGGGGGCGAGGACGCGGTCGTCGGGCCGGGCGCCGTTGACGGTGAAGACGCCGAGGCCGAGCCCGCAGACGTAGGCCCGCGCGCGGACCGCGCCGCCCGGAAGCGTGCATGCCCGCCGCAGGAGCGGGGCCGGCTCCGGGTCGGGCTTCTGGGGCTGGCCGCGGTCGGCGCCGATCCACTGCGCGACCCAGTCGTCGGACCGGAGGAGGCCCATCTCCCACGCGGCCGGGGCGCTCCAGGCCGAGGCGGCGTCCTGATCGTCCCAGGCGCGCACGCGCCAGGCCGCCCGCCGGCGCGCCCCGAGGGGCAGGCCGCCGTAGGGGACGTCGAACTGCCGGTCGCCCGCCACCCGGCCCGAGTCCCAGAGGTCGGGGGCGCCGGCCTCCAGCCGTTCGCGGGTGGAGGCCGCCTGCACCTGCCAGGCGGTCTGCCGGAGGCCGGGACGGCCGGGGTCCAGTTGCCAGGCGAGGCGGGGGGCGGGCGTCTCGACCCCGAGGGGGTCGACGGCATGGTTGCAGGTGAGTGCGGAGACGGCGGGGGCGGTCACGGGAAAGCTCCTTTCCGGCCAGGCGGTTACGAAGCGGGCCGCGGCGCGCGGCAGCCTGATCCCATCGCGCCCGGTTCGGGGGTGCTTGGTAGGCGAATGCGCACCGAAAGGCAAGGCGGAACCGGGAAAACCGCGGCCGGGCCGGTCAACGACAACCGGGCGGGCCGTTTTTTCCTTGCCCGGCGGCGGAAGAGGCCGCTATACTCCCCTGTTTCACTCTTGACGACTTTCGGGACACAGGTGTTGAAGCCGGCGGCCCGACGGGGGTTCCGGCGCGGCAAGGAGACGGACGTGGCCAAGTACAAACCCAGTGATCTCAGGAACATCGCCCTGTGCGGACAGATGGGCGCGGGCAAGACCATGCTGGCCGAAGCCATGCTCTTGAAGACGGGGGTGGTCAACCGCCTCGGGTCGGTGGCCGACGGAACGACGGCGTCGGACTACGACCCGGCCGAGAAGGAACACCAGTACTCGATCAACACCACCCCGCTCCACTGCAGCCACGCGGGCAAGGAATTCAACATCATCGACGCCCCCGGCGGCATCGATTTCTACGGCGGCCAGGTGGCGGCCATCGCCGGCGCGGACGTGGCGGTGATCTGCGTCAACGCGGCGAAGGGCATCGAGGTGCTGACCCGGAAGGCCTGGGAGCTGGCGGGCAAGCTGGGCCGGGCGCGGATGATTGCGATCACCCGCCTCGACGCCGACAACGTCAACTACGGCGAGGTGCTGAGCAGCATCCAGCAGACCTTCGGCGCGAACTGCGTGCCCTTCGCCATCCCGCAGGGCGAGTCGGAAGGCTTGAGCGGCGTCGTGAGCGTGCTCGGCAAGGACGTGCCGGCCGACCTCGCCGACGAGGCCGAGGGGCTGAAGCTGCAGATCACCGAGGCCGCGGTCGAGGCCGACGACGCGATGATGGAGAAGTACCTGGAGCAGGGCGAGATCAGCGAGGACGAGTTCCTCGCCTGCCTGCGGCCGGCCATCGCGGGCGGGACGCTGACGCCGATCTTTCCCCTCGCCGCGGAGAAGGACGCGGGCGTGGACGTCTTCCTCGACGGGGTGGCCGCCTACGGCCCGGCCCCGACCGAGATGACCTACCAGGTCCTCCAGGGCCAGGGCGAGAAAGAGGAGATCACCGAGATCCGGCCCGACGCCGAATCGCCGCTGTTGGGGCAGGTCTTCAAGACGATCAGCGACCCGCACGTCGGCAAGCTCTGCTTCGTCCGGCTCTACAACGGGACGCTGGCGGCGAAGGGCGCGTTCCAGGTGGAGCGCACCGGCCAGACCGAGAAGGCCCAGCAGCTCTACCGCCACAACGGCGAGAAACATGCCGACCTCGCCGAAGGGATGGCGGGCGACATCGTCACCATCGCCAAGGTGGAGGACCTCTCGACCGGCGACACGATCCGCGATCCGAAGAATCCGCTGCGCCTGCCGCCCATCCCCTTCCCGAAGCCGATGGTCGGCCTCGCGGTGATGCCCAAGAGCCGCGGCGACGAGGGCAAGATCGGCATGGCGCTGGGCCGGCTCCACGACGAGGATCCCACCTTCGTCGCCGAGCGCGACCCCCAGACGCACGAGCAGGTGGTGCGCGGCATGGGGCAGATTCACCTCGACGTGATGCTGGCGCGCATGCAGCGCCGCTTCGGCGTGGAGGTGGACACCAAGCCGCCGAAGATCCCCTACCTCGAGACGATCACCGCGCAGTCCGAGGGCCACTATCGCCACAAGAAGCAGACCGGCGGGGCCGGGCAGTTCGCCGAGGTCTACCTGCGCCTCATCCCGAACGAGCGGGGCGAGGGCTTCGAGTTCGTCAACAGTATTGTCGGCGGCGCGATCAGCCAGCAGTTCGTCGGCTCGACGGAGAAGGGCGTCCGCCAGGCGCTCGACAAGGGGCCGCTGGCCGGCTACCCGGTCGTCGACGTCAAGGCCGAGATCTACGACGGCAAGGAGCACCCCGTCGACTCGAAGGACATCGCCTTCCAGACCGCGGGCCGCAACGCCTTTTACGAAGCGATGGAGAAGGCGAAGCCGGTGCTGCTGGAGCCCATCGTCAACCTGGAAGCCGTCTTCCCGCCGGAGTACACCGGCGACATCAGCGGCGACATCAGCGGACGCCGCGGCCGCCCGACCGGGATGGACCAGGTCGGGGACATGCAGGTCATCCACGCGCAGGTGCCGCTGGCGGAGGTGTCGGACTACGGCTCGACACTCAAGGCCATCACCCAGGGCGAGGGCATGTTCAGCATGGAGCTCTCGCACTACGAGGCGGTGCCGTCGAACGTGGCCCAGCAGGTGGTCGCCCGCCTCAAGGCCGAAGCCGAGGAAGAGGACAAGTAGCGAATCCCGACAGACACAGGCGCGACGGTCGGAATCGTCGCGGCGGTACCTCCCGGACCCATAGACCCGTTGAGAACGGGGCCGGCCCGACCGGCCCGCAAGGAGCACGCGATGAAGAGCGACATCCACCCGAAGTACGAACCGGCCACGATCACCTGCGGTTGCGGCGAGGTGATCGAAACCCGCAGCACCGGGAAGGACATGCACATCGAGATCTGCTCGAAGTGCCATCCCTTCTATACGGGCAAGGCGAAGATGGTCGACACCGCCGGCCGGATCGAGAAGTTCCAGAAGCGCTTCGGCCTGAAGGAAGGCGAGAGCAGCCTCCGCGACCGGCCGGCCCGCAAGAAGAAGGCGAAGAAACGCACGGACGAGCCCGGCAACGAGCTCGCCACCCCCCCGGCGGACGAGACGAAGTAGCCGGGCGTCGCGGCCAACGCACCGCATCCGCTGGGCAGGCGCGCCGCGCCTGCCCAGTTGCATGCCTGCTCCGCGGAACGAGGCCGGAGGATCCGCCCCATGCTGGAAGACAGCCTGCGCGAACGACTGCAGCAGCAGGAAGCCCGCTACGCGGAGCTCGACCGCCTCGTGGCCGATCCACAGGTGATCGCCGACGACCCGCAGTACACCGACTACCTCCGCGAGCACGGGGCGCTGGCGAAGGCGCTGGCGCCGTACCGCCGCCTGGTCGCGCTCGAGACCGAGCTCGCCGAACACCGGGAGGCGCTGGAGGACGCGGACCTCCGGGCGCTGGCGGAGGAGGAGATCGCCCGCATCACGCCCGAGATCGAGACGCTCACCGAATCGATCCGCGACGCCTTCAGCCCCGACCGCAAGGACGAGAACAAGAACGTCATCCTCGAGATCCGCGCCGGCACCGGCGGGGACGAGGCCGCCCTCTTCGCGGGCGACCTGCTGCGGATGTACGAGCGCTACGCCGGTCCGCGCGGCTGGACCTGGGAGACGGTCAGCTTTCACCCCGGCGAGGCCGGCGGCGTGAAGGAGGCGATCATCAGCGTCCAGGGCGAGAACGTCTACCGCGACCTGCGCTGGGAAGGCGGGGGCCACCGCGTCCAGCGCGTGCCGGAGACCGAGTCGCAGGGGCGCATCCACACCTCGGCCGCGACCGTGGCGGTCCTCCCCGAGGCGGAGGCCTACGAGGTGGAGCTGAAGGACGAGGACCTCGACATCAAGGTGATGCGCAGCCAGGGCCCCGGCGGGCAGTCGGTGAACACCACCGACAGCGCGGTCCACATCGTCCACCTCCCCACCGGCATCCAGGTCCACATGCAGGACGAGAAGAGCCAGCTAAAGAACAAGGCGAAAGCGCTGCGCATTCTCCGCAGCCGCGTCTACGACCACTACCAGGCCGAGCTCGACGCCGAGCGCGAGGCCAGCCGCCGCTCGCAGACCGGCAGCGGCGACCGCTCGCAGCGGGTGCGCACCTACAACTTCCCCCAGAACCGCTGCACCGATCACCGCCTGGGGAAGAACTTCTCGCTCGACCGCATCATCGACGGTGATCTCGACCCGCTCCTGGAGGCGCTCTTCGCCTGGGGGCGGGCCCAGGACCTGGCCGACGCCTGACCCCGGCCCGAGGACCCCGCATGGCCTCCGCACCCGACGCCGCCTGGACGGTGGGCTCGCTCCTCAAGACCACGGCCGCCTACTTCGCGGAGAAGGGGGTGGATTCCGCCCGCCTCGACGCGGAGCTGTTGCTGGCGCGTGCGCTGGGGTGCGACCGGATCCACCTCTACACCGGGCACGACCGGATGCTCACCCCCGCGGAGCTGGACGCCTACCGGGCGCTGGTGCGCCGGCGGGGCGCGCGCGAGCCGCTGGCCTACATCGTCGGGGAGAAGGAGTTCTACGGCCGCGCCTTCGGTGTGACGCGCGCGGTGCTCATCCCCCGGCCGGAGACCGAGGGCCTGGTGGACGCGGCCCTCGCCTGGCGCGACGCCCGCGGGGCGGGGGCGCTCCGCGTCCTCGACCTCGGCACCGGGTCGGGCTGCCTGGCGGTGACCATCGCGGCGACCTGGCCGGACGCGGCGGTGACGGCGACCGACTGCTCGGCCGCGGCGCTGGCGGTGGCGCGCGCCAATGCCGACCGGCACGGGGTGGCCGACCGGATTGCGTTCCGGGAAGGGGATCTCTTTGCGGCCCTGCCGGCGGATGCGGCGCCGTTCGACCTCGTCCTCTGCAATCCGCCCTACGTCGATCGCGATGACGACCGCACCGCACCCGACGTCAAGCGGTACGAGCCGCCGGAAGCGCTCTACGCCGACGAGGGCGGGCGGGCGATCCTCCGCCGCCTGGCCGAGGGGCTCGGCGCGCACCTGGCCGCGGAGGGGCTGGCGCTGGTGGAGATCGGCGCCGACCAGGCGGAGGCCGCGGCGGCGCTCTTTCGCGCGGCCGGCTTCGCGGCGGTGACGGTGCTGACGGACCTGGCCGGCCGCGCGCGCATCGTCCGCATCGCCCGCGCCGCGCCCGCGCCGGACGCACCGCCGGCCGAGTACACCTACGAGCCGGTGCCGGAGCAGGCCCGGCTGCTGGAGGCCGAGGCCGCCGCCGCGCGGGGCGAGTACACGGTCGAGCCGATCGCGGAGGATCCGGCGGACGTTGACGCCGCGGGCGATTCGGCGCTTGAAGCGGCCGCGGGCCCGGTGTATGATGCCCCGTCCCCCGCGCCCGCCGCGGGGGCCGCGGCGCTGGAGCGACTCCTGGACGCCTACGCCGAAGGGGGCGACGACGACGACGATCCGGAAGCGGTCGATCCGGACGCCGCCCCGGAGACCTGAACGGAAGACGCACTGCCCGCCGGGCCCGCAGGCGCGGGCCGGCATTGCGAACACGAGCCCGACGCACGGACACCGCCATGTTCGAAAGCCTGAGCGACAATCTCGGCGCCGTCTTCGATCGGATCCGCGGCCGCGGCCGCCTGAGCGAGGACAACATCCGCGAGGCGATGCGCGAGGTGCGCGTGGCGCTGCTGGAAGCGGACGTCTCGCACCGGGTGGTGCGCGACTTCATCGCGCGCGTCTCCGAGCAGGCGGTCGGCGAACAGGTGACCAAGTCGGTCCGGCCGGGCGAGATGGTGATCAAGATCGTTCACGACGAGCTCGTCGCCCTCCTCGGCGGCGAGCGGGTGGAGCTCGCCTTCGCGGCGGGCCGCCCGACGGTGGTGATGTTCTGCGGCCTGCAGGGATCGGGCAAGACCACCACCGTCGGCAAGCTGGCGCTGCGCCTGCAGGGCGAGGGGCGCCGGCCGCTCCTGGTGGCGGCGGACGTGCAGCGCCCGGCGGCCATCCACCAGCTCCGCGTCCTCGGCGAGCAGATCGGCGCGCCCGTCTACGCCGAGGAGGGCGGCGACCCGGTGGCGATCTGCAGCCGCGCGCCGGAGGTGGCCAAGCTCCACGACGCGGACGTCATCATCCTCGACACCGCCGGCCGGCTCCACGTGGACGAACCGCTGATGGAGGAGCTCGACGGCATCGTCCGCGGGACGGAGCCGGACGAGGTGATCCTCGTGCTCGACGCGATGGTGGGGCAGGACGCGGTCACCTCGGCGCAGGAGTTTGCCGAGCGGATGCCCCTCACCGGCGCGATCCTGACCAAGCTCGACGGCGACGCGCGCGGCGGCGCGGCCCTCTCGCTGCGGGAGGTGACCG
>CAZKKD010000158.1:0-8692 GCA_964553265.1 uncultured Planctomycetales bacterium
GGCTCCCTCTCCCTCCGGGAGAGGGCAGGGGTGAGGGCAAATGGACCGCGAAGCCTCCTGATCTCCCTCACCCTCACCCTCTCCCAGGGGGAGAGGGGACCAAGACGAAACGCTTAACGGAACCGTATGGCCCCCGGCCCCCTCCCACGGGGAGAGGGAGCCTGCGGGCCCCTCAGGCCGAGGCGTCGGCCCCGGACGGCGCACCGGCCGGGTCGCGCGCGTACAGGCTGTTGCCGGTCGCGTCGATGGCGACGAGGGCCGGAAAGGCTTCGACCCGGAGCCGCCGGACCGCTTCGGGGCCGAGATCAGGGTAGGCGATGACCTCCGCCTCCCGGATGCAGCGGGCCAGGAGCGCGCCCGCGCCACCGGTCGCGGCAAAGTAGACGGCCCCGTGCCGGCGCATCGCGTCGACCACGTCGGCGGCGCGGTCGCCCTTGCCGATCATGCCACGCAAGCCACGCTCCAGAAGCGCGGGTGCGTGGGGATCCATCCGGTAACTGGTGGTCGGACCGGCCGCGCCAAGCACCTGCCCCGGCGCACCCGGCGTGGGGCCGACATAGTAAATCACCGCCCCTTCCAGCGGAAACGGCGGGGCCTCGCCACGGGCCAGGGCCTCACAGATGCGACGGTGGGCCGCGTCGCGGGCGGTGTAGACGATCCCGCTCAGTCGAACCCGGTCGCCGGCCCGGAGCGACCGGGCCGCGGCCTCGTCCAGCGGCGGCGTGAGCGTCAGGACCCCGTCGGACACCGCTCGCCTCCGCCAACACCCGGTTCCCGGCAATTGCTGCTGACGCGCCCTCTTCCGGAGAAAGAGGACAGGGAAACAACTTCCAGAGAAGGCTGCCGTTCGGCAAGGGAATGTCAAGAAAAAGGACAACGCACGGGCAGACGAAGCAACCGACCGCAGCGGGGAACGATGGCGAAGATCAGTTTTCCCGGTGGGACGCGTAGTCGTCGATCTCGGCGCCGACGCCCTCGTAGAGAAAGCCGAGGTGCTCGTGGAGCTTCTGCCGGTGATCCGCTTCGCCGTAGACGACGCGGTAGACGTCCACCACGCGCGCCTTGAACCAGCCCTTCGGATCCCCCTGCACCGCGCCGAGCACCAGCGTGGCGACGACGCCGAAGACCATGATGGCGCCGATGGCCTTGCGCCAGATGCCGGCGCGGGGCTGGCGCGACTCGGACCAGCGGCACCCGCAGGCGGGGCAGAAACGGGTCTGCACGCCCCACAGTACGCGCCACAGCGACAGGAGACGCGAACGGCTCCGCCGCGTCCACTTTGCCCCGCATTCGGGACAGTGCCCGTACCGCCTGTGCTGGTCGCTGCGCTCCATGTCCACCTCCCGAATCCGCAACTCAGGTCTGCGCCAGTGTTTCTATACCATGTTTATCGACCACCTGTCGGCAGCCCTTCCGCCCCTTCCGGCAGGCGTTGGCAGAAGCAAAGTCGAGAAAATCGTAACCATCAATGCAAAAAGAGGATACGCGATCGGCGCCGGGACGGGGAATCTTGCCGGCGGAGCGGCTCGGCGGGGATCGGGCCCCGGAGCGGCACATCCCGTTCTTTCCGCAGCCGGTCGGGAAGGGGGCCGTTTCCGCCGCGGCCGGTTGGCTTGGAGCCTATCGGGACAGGTTCTTACGGAGCGGGTCGATTGCTTTCGCGGGAGAGCTCTTCGGCGGAAGCGATGCGCCAGTCGCCGTCCTGGAGGACCCACTCCATGCGCACGGCGCGCTCCTCGTGCCGGTCGCCGGCGTCGGCGGCGGCGAGGAGGGTGACGGTGGCGGCGGTGGCGTCGTCGGCGCGCTCGATGGTGATGTCGCGGAAGTGGACGTGGAGCGCGGGCATCCCCTTCCAGAGGTGCATGAACGCGCCGACGATCTCCTTGCGGCCGCGGAGCGCCCCCGGGACCGGGGCGCTGAAGCGGGCGACGCAGTCGGGGGTGAGCAGGGCATCCAGTGCGCGGCCCCGGCCGACGACGGCGAGTTCGGGCTCATCGCCGGTCTTGCGGAGGACCTCGGCCACGCGCTGCACGGCGGACCGGAGGCGGTCCTCCTCGGATCGAAAGAGGAAGAGCGCCGCCACCCCGACGAGAAGGAGCAGGTTGACGGCGACGAGCACCTTGCGCGCCATGGGCGTCTCCGGGAGCGGGCCGCGTCAGCCGGCGGCGCGGGCGGCCTCGGCCTCGACGAGGTAGTGCATCAGCGGAACGAGGGACTGGTTCGGGTCGCCGGAGCCGTCGTAGAAGTTGCAGACCACCGGCGCGCCGAGCTCCTTCTCCAGCGCGGGGAAGATGCTGGTGGTGACGGTGCCGGGCATGCAGAACATGGGGCTGGCGTTGACGACCGCCTTCGCGCCGTCGCGCCGGACGAAGAGCGCCGCCCGCCCGAGCGTGAGCACGGCCTCGCCCTCGAACTGCCAGGGGAGGTAGCGCTCGCCCTCGGCCATCACCTCGGGCAGGTGGGGCTCGCGGCGGTCGTGGAGGATCGGGTCGGCGATGTCGTAGTAGGTCTTCTCGACGTGGAGGAACCAGTGGTTCTCGAGCCACTGGCCGATGCGCTTGCGCCAGCCGGCGCCGGTCTCCTTCGCGACGCGGCGGCTGCACTCGGAGGTGTAGAGGATCCACTCGCCGATGGGCGCGAGCCAGGCCTCGCCGCCGAGGGCCTCGATGCGGCGGCAGAGATCCATGTTGATGAAGGCGTCGGAGCGGACGTAGATCTCGCCCACCACGCCGACCAGCGGGCGCGTCTCGGCGCGGACCGGCACGGCCCGGAGGGCCTGGACGAGCTCGCGGAGGCGCTCGGCGGCGGGGGGGGCGGTCTGTTCGAAGGCCTGCTCGAGCCGGACCATCCCCTCCTCGATGACGGCGTCGGTGCGGCCGGGCTCGGTCTCGTAGGGGCGGACCTTCATGCCGAGCTTGCGGACGATGTCGCTGACGACGATGCTGTGGAAGAGGCGCTTGCGCGCGCCGGCGTCGAGCCCGGCGTAGGCGTTCTCGGCCGAGGGGCTCATGATCTGGATCCGGTCCCAGCCCTGCTTGGCGAAGATGATCTCGTCGAGGCGGGCGTACTGGCCGAAGCGGCAGGGCCCGCAGGCGGTGGGCATGAAGAAGATGACCTGCTCGGGGGCGAGGTCGCGCGTGCGCATGGCGTGGATGAGCGCGCCCGTGGTGCACGGGCAGGGGACGCACTCGCCGCCGGCGGTGTGCTTGTAGCCGAGGTCGAGGGTTTCCTCGTTCTCCACCAGCACCTCGGCGCGGTAGCCGACCGAGCGGAAGACCGCGGCCATGAGGCGCGCGCCGATGGGGCACATCGGCGGCAGGAAGAGGTAGCGCCCCTCGCCGGGGCCGGAGATGCGCCGCTCCTCGGCGCGATCACGTTCGGGCATGGGTCGGGTCTCCGTCGGTTGCGATCCACAAGCGCCGCCCCGGCCGCGAACCACCCGCCGCCGGAGCGCCCCCACAGGATAGCGGAATCCCGGCGCAACGCAACACCCTGGCGACCGGACGCCCCGCCTTGGGCGGTCAGTCGCCCGGCGCCTCCAGATCCTTGCGGACAAAGAGGAGGAGAATGCCGACGATGAGGAGGCCGACGTGAACGGTGACGCCGAAGGCGACCCAGATGTTCACAATCGAGAAGACGAACGAGAGGATAATGGCCACCAGCAGCTTGGTGGACGCGCGCTCCCTGGACATGCGTACTCCTTTCCTTCTGCGGAATCCCCCAACGAAACGCGGGCGCAGCGACCCGGCCGCGACGCGGCGGTCCTTCGCTGCAAAAAATTGCCCGGCCTGGCCGTAGCCTACCGATTCCGCCCCGGCGCGCAATGGCCTGGCCGAAACCGGTCGGCGGACGGCCGAATACGCTTGCGCCGCCTGCCGCCTGCGGCTAAGGTACGAAGCGGACACCCCGGGGCCGGCACGGTGCGGGCCGGGCCGCGGATGGCAATAGGGGAAGCCCCGATGCGCCTCGAAGACGTGATCGCCCTGCTCACAGACTACCGGGGGCGCACTGGCGATGCACTTGGCATCCGTGCACTCGGCGTCTTCGGCTCCACCGCCCGCGGCGACGCGGACGCGGAGAGCGACGTGGACATTGTGGTCGATCTCGCTGTGCCCTCCTACGCCGCATACACCCACATCAAACACGATCTCGAGGAGCGCCTGGGGCGGAGCGTGGACCTCGTACGCAAGCGGCAGACCATGAATCCGCTCCTGCGGCGCTGCATCGACGAGGAAGCGGTATATGCATAAGCGCGAACTTGCAATCGGCATTCTCCAGCAGGCGCTCGAGGCCGCCGAACGCGTCCGAAATCGGTTCGCAACGATTCGACGACCCGAGGACTTCATTTCGGACGAAACCGGGCGCGAAAAGCTGGACGCCATCTGCCTGCCGCTCGCATCCATTGGCGAGAGCCTGAAACGCGTGGACGCCCTGACAGACGGCGAACTCCTTTCCACGCATCCGGAAATCGACTGGAAAGGCGCCAAAGCGACGCGGGACGTGATCGTGCACGGCTATTTCGACATCGATCACGAGATTGTGTTCGATATCTGCAAACACCACCTGCCACCGCTTGTGGAGGCCCTGCGGGACATGCGCGGAACCTTGCGCGAAGAATCGTTGTTCCCCATCTCCGCGATACAGCGACAGGCCAGACAAACGAACTGGCGTGGAACGACCCCGACAGAGGAGACGGACCGATGGCGGAGCACCGGACGGACTGGCTGTACGCGGCGCGCTGGGAGTCTCGTCGCACTACCTGGTGGGGGCCGACCTGCCGGCGGAGGACTGGAACCGGCGGGTGGACGGCTTCGACGTCGAGGCGCTGGCCGACCAGCTGGCCGCGGCCGGCTGCGGCTACTACCTGCTGACCCTGGGGCAGAACTCGGGCCACTTCTGCACGCCGAACGCGACCTACGACCGCCTGACCGGCATCCGGCCGAGCAAGTGCAGCCGGCGCGACCTGGTGGCCGACCTCATCGCGGCGCTGCGGGCGCGGGGCATCGCGTTCCTCGCCTACCTGCCGTCGGGCGCGCCGGCGGGCGACCGCGCCGCCGCCCGGGCGCTCGCATGGGAATGGGGCTATCCGGGCGACTGGCCGAGCTGGGGCGGGCCAACCGTCTGCGGCCGGCTGGCCGCGTTCCAGCAGCACTGGGAGGCGATTGTCCGCGAGTGGGCGCTCCGCTACGGGGCCGACCTGCGGGGGTGGTGGTTCGACGGGTGCTACTTCGCCGACGCGATGTACCGCCACCCGGACGCGCCGAACTTCGCCTCCTTCGCCGCGGCGGCCCGGGCAGGGAACCCGGAGGCGATCCTCGCCTTCAACCCCGGCGTCAAACTGGAAACCGTCACCGACGAGGAGGACTGCCTCGCCGGAGAGACCAACGAGCCGGAGACGGTCGCCTGCCCCGGCCGGATGGTCGACGGCCGGCAGTGGCGCCTGTGGAGCTACCTCGGGCAGAGCTGGATGCAGCCGCCGGTCCGCTTCGACGACGCGGCCGCGGCGGAGACGACCCGGCGCCTGGTGGCGCCCGGCGGGGTGGTGACGTGGGACGTGCCGCTGGAACCGGACGGACGCATCGCCGAACCGTTCCACCGCCAGCTCTGCCGCATCGGCGAAGCCGTCGCCGCCCTGGAGCGGTAAGCCCGTTCAGGGATCGCGGGCAGTACGGATTGCAATCCGTGCTGCAAAGGAATCGAAGGCAAACGGGATCGCGCCGGTTGCAGCAACGCTCCCGGCAGACCTGGATCGCCTTCGGCGCTTGACAGCGCCCGCTACGCAGGGTAGCTTGACATCATGGGGAAGCCACGGCGGGCATGGGGAAGCCACGACAGACGCACACGGGCAGCCGGTGCGACCGCCTTACCGGCGCGTCACCGCTTTGAGGAAAAGGGGAATTGGGTGTGCGTCACTCTTTTCTCAAGACTGTTTTTTTTGACTCTAGTGGCTGGCCTCCTCCTCCTTTTCTGTGTAGAGGTATTTTAGGATGCTTCGAAAGAAGATGGCACTCTTTGCTGGCCTGCTATCATTGCTTGTACTTATAGCAGTAGCCCTAATATCGATAGCTGATGGGCAGAATACTTCAACGGTATATTTGGCTGCCAGCGAAAAAGGTTTTCCAAGGTTTTCATATGAAGGGAACGGGGTATTCTCATATAGTCACTCAGGACACTCCTTTGACTTCAGGATTGACTATGCAGATCAAAAGGCTCAGTGTCACGGAAGCATGGTGTGGGTCAAAGGCTCAACGGCGAGAATAAACTGGAATTCAAGTTCTGATTTACCTTATACCTTGGTTCTCCTGGGATTTTCGAAGAGTTCGGGAGCTGATGGCGCATCACAAACGAAATTGGCGATCAATGTCGCTCCGGGGAAGAGCTCTTTTTCGAAAACTGTTTTCTGTAGGCGATGGCATGAACTGGAAGATCCGCATTAGGCACTTGATCGAAATTAATGGCCCAACTTTTCTCTTGGGTGAAGCACGTAGTTCCATTGACTCAGAAACTCGCATGGTTGAAGCGCTAGCGGTGTAGGCCGGACGAAGTCCGGCGGTTCGTTCGTGCCGCATCGCCGGACTTTGTCCGGCCTACGCTCTGCACAGGATACAGATGGAGATGCACCACGAAGAGCACGAAGAAGAGCGATGGAAACGGAACCGCAAACAGCAAAGAGCCAAGAACGCGGATGAACGCAGATACCCGCAGATCAACGCTGATGAAAAGGGAGCAACGCTGAAGCCACCCCCATGGATCGCCCGCGCCCTCGCGGGCGGGGTGGACCGGGAGCGCGGCGGGTCGGACCGAGTGGTGTCGGGCGGAGCCGGGCCGCTTCGCTGTTCGCCCTTCGGGCGGGTCAGGCGGCGCCGTGGCGATTCCAGCCGGCGCGTTCGGCGAAGGGCTTCTTCTCCGGACCCTCGACCGGGTCGGCCGGCACGCCGAGGGGGAGGAGCACCTGCACGCGTTTGCCCGCCGGCACGCCCAGGAGCGCGCCGATCCGCTCGGCGCGGTCGAGCTGGCGCAGCATCCCGTCCAGCCAGACGGTGGCGTAGCCGAGCGCGGTGACCGCCAGCAGGATGTTCTCCACCGCGGCGGCGCAGTCTTCCTTCTCGAAGCTCACCCCGTGGAACACCTCGCGCGGCTCCACCACGCAGGCGATGATCGCCTTCGCCGTGCGGACCACCGGCTTGTCCAGCAGCTCGGCGATCTGCCCGAGGAGGGCGGGGTCGTCGACGATGACGAACTCGGTCGTCTGCGCATTGCAGCCCGAGGGCGCATCGCACCCCGCCTGCACGATGCGCGTCAGGTCCTCGCGCGGGACCGGCGCGTCGGTGAACGCGCCCCGGTAGCTGTGTCGTGCTGTCATCGCGTCGAAGAGATCCATGGGGGCTCCTTTGCTTGTGCAGTTGCTTTAGGCACCATCATTTCAATCTTTGGGTGCCTTCACTCTCTTCACTGTTGTGTCAAGTTCGTGCTTCGTGCTTATCCGTCGTTGACCTTCGTCCGGGTCATGGTACTGACGGAAGATGTCTTTCATCCTCTCTTGTGCCTTCTTCAGCAGGCTTTTGTAGCCGGAAGGCTTTTTGTCGAGACATGAATCCGTTGCGATAAAGGGGATATGTTCGTGTCGCCTAGTTGATTTCTTCATGTAGTCTTTGCAGAATTTACGGGCCGTTTCGTCATCAAGCCGCGATGCCTTGATGATTCTGCTCTCTGCCACGCTTCGAGTATCCTCTACTGCCTCGATCCAAAGAAAAGGATACTCGCCTGTCCCTTTTAAGGTTGCGATTTCTCCATAGTGAAGATGCAACTTCTTTTTGCTCATACCTGACAGAAGAAGAAGGTAAGCGAGATCGACGCTGACAGGCATACGGCCCTCGGAGGCGAGTTTTGCCAAGCGGAACCCTGTGTCGATTTGTGGTCCGATGAAGTCCAATTTCTGGGGATCTCGGGAAAACGGAATGCCAGTAGCTTCGTCGACAAGACATTTCGCTTCATCAGCTTCTGAAAGAGGATAAATCAAATTGTTTACAGGAAAACCAGCAAGCCATGCACAGCACTTCAAGCCCAGAGATGGCTTTTCGTCGCGGAGCTTCTCATGATATTGGCGGATGGTTCGGAGCATGGCGTTGACATATACTCCGCATTGATGATGGTCCTCCAAGCGTTTGTAGAATAAGATTTCGTCACCGAGAAGCTTCCACACAACCGGAGGATCCGTGGTCTCACATTCTCGATCAAGAATGTCCAGGAAGTCGACATAGAATGTGGTGAAAACATCAACCCAAGGGAGTACAGGTTCATCCTTGACCTGCACCTTCCCCTTCTCGGCCTTGTAGTGCGTCGCACCGACCATATCGACGCTGAAGAAGAGCAGGAGGTTTGGCTCGCCGATTGCGGCGACTTCCTCAACAGCCAAGAGCTAACCCAAGGCTTTTTGCTCTGACCTCGGCCGCCGAGGTCGAGACCCCGAAAACACGTGCGAGGAGAACCCGAGCACGTCGCTTTCCGTATTTCGATCGCCGAGCCTTTTCGTATTCGCTCTGAAATTGCTCCTTCGGCATGAGGAGGCCCGCGGCGAACCAATTGCATTCCCACTCAACTGGCCAGGAGCCTATCCGATTGGCGATGATCGGGGTTCCACCTTGATTGGAATGTAGAAAATAGTGGCCCAACTCATGCCCTACGGTGAATC
>CAZKKD010000159.1:0-8676 GCA_964553265.1 uncultured Planctomycetales bacterium
GCGCTCTACGTCCGCCCGGACGGGGGCGAGCCGGCCCCGCTGGAGGTGCAGCAGCATCTCGACACCACGACGGTGCGCTGCGTGGCCCTGGCCTTCACGGCCGGGCTGCAGCGCGGCATGCCGGTCCGCAAAAGCGGCGGCCCCTTCACCACCCCCGTGGGCGGGCAGGTGCTCGGCCACATGCTGAACGTCCAGGGCCAGCCGCTCGACGTCGCCTCCCTGCCCGACGACACGCCGCGCCGACCCATTCATCGCGCCTCACCGTCCTTCCGGGCGCAGGGGACGAGCAACGAGATTTTCGAAACCGGCATCAAGATCATCGACCTTCTGGCCCCGCTCAGCATCGGCGGAAAGGCCGGCATGTTCGGGGGCGCCGGCGTCGGCAAGACGGTCATCATCACCGAACTGATTCACAATACGCTCCGTCAGCACCAGGGCGTCAGCGTCTTCGCCGGGGTGGGCGAGCGGACGCGGGAAGCGCTCGACATGTGGGAGGAGATGAACGAGAGCGGCGTCATCGACAGCTCCACACTCGTCTTCGGCCAGATGAACGAGTCGCCCGGCGCCCGCTTCCGGACCATCCAGACCGCCCTCACCATCTGCGAGCACTTCCGCGACGAAGAGCAGCGCAACGTCCTCCTCTTCGTCGACAACATCTACCGCTTCGTCCAGGCGGGGATGGAGATGAGCGGCATCCTGGGGCGCATGCCGAGCCGGGTCGGCTACCAGCCGACGCTCGCCAGCGACCTGGGCCTTGTCGAAGAGCGCATCGGAAGCACCGACCGCGGCAGCATCACCTCGGTCCAGGCGGTCTACGTGCCGGCGGACGACCTGACCGACCCGGCGGTGGCGCACGTCTTCCAGCATCTCGACGCCAGCATCGTGCTCAGCCGCGACATGGCGAGCCAGGGCCTCTACCCGGCGGTCGACCCCCTGCAATCGCGCAGCAAGCTGCTCGATCCGCTCGTCGTCGGGCAGGAGCATGTCGACATCGCCCAGGAGGTGCGCGGCCTGATCGCCCAATACCGCGACCTGGAGGACATCATCAGCATGCTCGGCATGGAGGAGCTCTCCGAGTCGGACCGCCGCACGGTCGAACGCGCCCGCAAGCTGATCCGCTTCCTCACCCAACCCTTCCACATGACCGAGCACTTCACCGGCCGGGAGGGAGTCGCCGTCTCGCGCGAAGACACCCTCGCCGGCTGTCACGCCATCGTCAACGGCGACTGCGACGACCGCAACGAAGAGGACTTCTACATGATGGGAACGCTCGACGGCGAGGCGGAGGAGGCGTGAAATGCGTTTCCGCCTGACCGAGCCGACCACACTCGTCGAAGATCGCGAGATCACCGTCCTCCAGGCCGAGGACGCGACCGGGCGCTTCGGCATCCGGGCCGGCCACGAGCACTTCGTCACCGCGCTCGAGCCCTCCATTCTCGTCTGGCGGTTTCCCGGAGAGGACGGGACCGGGGAGCGGGAGCGCTTCGCAGCCGTCCGGGGCGGCGTCCTGCACGCCACCGGCGACCGGGTGGTCGCCGCCGTCCGGTCGGCGCACGTGAGCGAGGCGCTGGACGAACTCGAAGCCATCGTCCGGCGGGCGCGGGAAACGCGGACCGAACGGAAGCGGCAGAGCGCCCGCAGCTTCTACCAGATGCAGATTGCCGCCTGGCGCCGAATCATGGAGTACGAGGATGACGCGTGATGAAGATCTCTTCGACGACGAGTACGAGCGTCGCGTCGGCCGGCAGTGCGGACGCATGCGCGAAGCGCGCAAGACGTCGGGCGGATCCCTCTGGCGCTACCTCGGGCTCATCGGCATGGTCGGTTGGAGCGTCGCCATTCCGACCGCACTCGGGGCGGTCCTCGGCGGCTGGCTGGAAGCGACCTTCGCCCTCAACGATGCGTGGACCTTCGCGCTGGTTCTGTGCGGCCTCGTCGTCGGCTGCGTCAACGCCTGGCGCGCCATCACCCGCGAGCGGACGTAACACGCGACCCGCCGGAACAGGAGAGATCGCATGCTGAACGTACTGGACATCGGGATTGGCGCACTGGCCGGCGGCCTCGCGGCGGGGGGCTATCTCGCACTTCTCTACGCCGCCGTGCGCCGCCGCGCAGTCCCCGCCGGGCGCGGGGCCGCGTACCGCCTCCTCACCGTGGCGCGCATCGCCCTGGTCGCCCTGGTCGTCGCGGGCGTGCTCCTGCTCCGGCCCGGAGCCGCCCTCGGCCTCGTCGCGGGGTTCGTGCTGGTTCGGACCGTCGCACTCGCCGTTGTCGGGCATGGCGCCGCGGCAGGCGGCGTCGCCGGGTCCGGCGGGGCTTCTCTCCCGGGGCAGGAGGATGCCCCGCAATGAACAATCCGCTTGCGAACGAAATCCTCTTCCGCCTCGGGCCGGTTCCGATCACCGCCATCGTTGCGGTAACCTGGGGGGTGATGGGGCTGATGCTCCTCGTCGCCGTCCCGGTCCGGCTGCGGCTCCGGGCGCGCGACCCCGGGCCCACCCAGGAGATCGCCGAGGCGATGCTCGACTGGCTGCGCGGCGAGATTCGCGGCATCATCGGGCGGGACCCCGATCCGTTCGTCCCGCTCGTGGCCAGTCTCTTCGTCTTCATTCTCGTCAGCAATCTGCTCGGCCTCCTGAGCGGCATCCTGCCGGGCGTGGCCCCGCCGACGGCCGACATCAACACCACGGCCGCGCTCGCTGCGGTCGTCTTCTTCGCCGTGCCGGTCTACGGCGTGGCGATGCGCGGGACGGTCGACTATCTCAAAAAGTACGTTCAGCCCGTCTGGATCCTGCTGCCCTTCAACATCATTTCCGAGATCTCGCGCACCGCGGCGCTCGCGGTGCGCCTCTTCGGCAACATCGTGAGCGGGGAGATTCTCTTCGGCGTGCTGCTGGCGCTCGTGCCGCTGCTGCTGCCGCTGCCGCTCATGTTCCTCAGCCTGATCACCGGCACGATCCAGGCCTACATCTTTACCATTCTCGCCATCGTCTACATCGGCGGCGCGGTACGCGTGGTCGAGAGTGAGACCGACACATCGTCCGCGGCCTCGGCTGCACCGGAAAAGGAGTCGAACCCATGACCCTGGAGATCATCGCCATCCTGACCGCCGGCCTGACCATCGCCATCGGCGCCATCGGCCCCGCCCTCGGCGAGGGCCGGGCCGCGGCCGCCGCGCTGGACGCGATGGCGCGGCAGCCCGACATCGCGGGCAACATCACCCGCACCCTCTTTGTCAGCCTCGCCATGATCGAGTCGACCGCCATCTACTGCCTGCTCGTGGCCATGCTCATCATCTTCAAGATCGGCCCGCTGTTCGAGCAGGCCCAGGCGGTCGCGCCGTAGCCCCGACGCAAGGAGACCTCCCCGCAATGGATGCCTGGACCCTCGTGGCGCAGATCGTCAACTTCCTCGTCTTTGTCGCGCTGATGCACCGGATCCTCTACCGGCCGGTGACCGGCATGATGCAGCGCCGGCGCGACGAGACGGAGGCCGATCTGCAGAAGGCGCGCGAAGAACGCGAAACGGCCGAGTCCGTCCGCAAGGAAGCGGAGGCGCGCGAACACGACCTCGAAGAGAAGCGCGAACGCATCCTGCAGGACGCGCGCGAAGAGGCCCGGAAGACGCGCGAGGAGGCCCGCCGGGCCGCGGAAGAGGAGGCGAAGCAGCGGTTGGACCGCTACCGCCGCGCCATGGAGAACGAGCGACGCGCGTTCCTGGAAGAAACGACCGACGCGTTCGAAGCCGTCGTCGTTGCCGCAGGCGCGCGCCTGCTTGCCGACGCCGCCGAACCGATGAACGATCGCGCCATCCGCCGCGTCCGCGCATCGTGGGAAGAGGCCGGCGAGGACGCCCGCGAGGCGGTCCGCGATCATTTCCGCGACCGGGACGAAACGGTTCGCGTCCGTTCGGCGCACCCGTTGACCGATTCGCAGCAGGAACGACTGCGAGAGACGCTGACCGACGTCACCGGCGCGGAGGTGATCGACACGTCGTTTGCCACCGAGGACAAGCTCGTCGCCGGCGTCACGGTGGCGCTCGGGCCGATGGAGATCCGGGCCGATTGGGGCGACGCCGTCCGCGAAGCGCTCGCCGCGGCCACCGCCGACCTGGACATGGCGAAGACAGCGGACCGGGCATCGGACCCGGACCGGGCCGAAGAGGATGCCGGGAAACAGGAGGCGACCTCTTGAGTGCCGAAACCATCACCCGGGCCGCGGACGACCGGCTCGCCCAGGCTCCGGACATCCGCAAGACCCTGGCCGACTGGCGGGAGCACGCCGCCGGGCGCCTCGCGGACCTCGACGCGCCCGGCCGGGTCCGGGAGGTCGGCCGCATCCGCCACGTCGCCGACGGCGTCGCCACGGTCGCAGGGCTGGGCAAGGCCCGCTACAACGAGCTGCTCCGCTTTCCGACGGGGGTGACCGGCCTGGTCTTCAACCTCGACGCCGACCGGATCGGCTGCGTTCTCTTGGGGGACGACGAGCCGCTTTCGGCGGGCGACACGGTGGAGGCGACCGGCCGGGTCGTTTCGGTGCCGGTGGGCGAGGCGCTCCTCGGCCGGGTCGTCAACGCCCTCGGGGAGCCGGTGGACGGCGAAGGGCCCATCCGCACGGACGAGCGTCTCGAAGTCGAGCAGGAGGCCCCCGCCATCCTTGAACGCGCCGCCGTCCGCGACCAGGTGGTGACGGGGATCAAAGCCATCGATGCGCTCGTTCCCATCGGCCGGGGCCAGCGCGAACTCATCGTGGGCGACCGCGCCACCGGCAAGACCGCGCTCGCGGTCGACGCCATCGTCAGCCAGCGCCACTCGGAGATGATCTCGATCTACGTCGCCATCGGGCAGAAGGCCGCCTCGGTCAAGGCGGTAAGCCGGGACCTGCTGCAGCACGGCGCACCGGAGCGCACCCTCATCGTCGCGGCCGACGCCGACGATCCGCCGGGGCTGCAGTACCTGGCGCCCTACGCCGCCACGGCGATGGGCGAACACTTCATGCGGCAGGGCCGGGACGTGCTCGTCGTCTACGACGACCTCACCCGGCACGCGCGTGCGTACCGGGAGGTTTCGCTCCTTCTCCGGCGCCCCCCGGGGCGGGAGGCGTATCCCGGGGACATCTTCTTCGTCCATTCCCGCCTGCTGGAACGCGCCACGCGCCTCTGCGAAGATGCGGGAGGCGGCACCCTCACCGCGCTGCCCATCGTGGAGACGCAGGCGAAGAACATGGCGGCCTACATCCCCACCAACCTGATCTCCATCACGGACGGACAGATTCTTCTCGACCCGGATCTGTTTGCCAAGGGCATCAAGCCCGCCATCGACGTCGGCCGCTCGGTGAGTCGCGTCGGCGGCAAGACGCAGCTCCCGTCCATCCGTTCGGTCGCGAAGGAGCTCCGCCTCCAGTACGCCCGATTCGAAGAGCTCGAACTCTTCACCCGGTTCGGCGCAACGGTGGAACAGGAGACGCGCAAACAGATCGAGCGCGGACGCCGCATCCGCGAACTCCTGAAGCAGCTTCGCCTGCAACCGCTGAGCGCACTCGAAGAGACCGCCGTGCTCCTTTCGGTCGATCAGGGGCAGATCGACGACGTGCCGACCGACGCGGTGTCGCGTTTCGCCGGCAAGATCCGCGACGCGGTCCGCCGCGACCTGGACGATCTCGCCGACGCCGTCGAGTCCGGCGAGGAGCTTGACGAAGACGCATGGGATCGCCTGCGCGATCGCGTCAGCGAGTGCGCCGCCGCGTGGGCGTCCGGCGCCGGCGGCGCGGATGCGACCGGTCCGGCGGCCGGACCTCCGGACGGGGACGATTGAGGATGGCGGACGAACGACGGCTCCAGCAGCAGATCGAATCCGTGGACGGCCTGCGCAACGTCATCCACTCCATGCGGTCGCTGGCCGCCACCTATCTTCACCGTGCCGAAGCGAAGCTCGACGGCGTGCGGGCCTACACCCGCATCGTGGGCGAAGGCATCGCCGCCTGCCTGGCCGGCCACGACATTCGCCTGCCTCCGGCCGAAGGACGGCGCGTTGCCGTCGCGGTGTTCTTCAGCGAACAGGGGCTCTGCGGCCGGTTCAACGACATCATGGCCGAGAGCGCCGCCGAGGCGGCAGACGCGCTGGACGATCCGGCCTTCCTCGTCATCGGGCGTCGCGGCCCCGGGCGGCTGGATCGACACGGCCTGCACGTGGCGGCGGCGGTCCCCGGCGTCACCAACCCCGACGACATGGACGGTGCGATCCACGCCACGGTGCGGCTCCTGCTGCGGAGCCACCAGGAAGGCGGCTACCGCGAATTCCATCTCCTCCATGCCGAATCGGGCGGCGCCGGAGAGATGACGGCCCGCCGTGAGCGCATCCTTCCGCTCGACCTTTCCCCGTGGCGCGACGCCGATGCGGAGACCGCTTCCCCGCCGCGCATGGAGCTGCCCCGCCGGCAACTCCTCGCGAAATTCGTCGATGAGTACGCTTTTGTTGCCATTCTCCGGGCCCTGGCGGAGAGCCTCGCCGCCGAGAACGGGATGCGCCTGAAGAGCATGGAAGGCGCAAAGCAGAACATCGACGACACGCTGGAGGATCTCCGCCAGCGTGCGCGCATGGAGCGCCAGAACGCAATCACCGAAGAACTGCTCGACGTCGTCGCCGGGACCGAGGCCCTGCAACAGACCCCGTAAGAAGCTGTTTCGACACTCCACGCACGCGTGACGGGACTGGCGCGTGCGGGAATGCGCGCCGCGGCGACGAACGCGATGCGGAGCCATCGGAGAGGAGCCGCAACGAAGCAGACGCCGTCGCCGCGACGAACCCCGCGGGCAGGCGTCTTTCGCCCCTCAGATGGCTGAATTGATTGTCCGACGCGTCCTCAGGTACCGGCGAAGCCGCGGTAGTCGGGGCGGCCGATGACCGACGGGACGAGCCCCAGCGTCACCGTCAGCGCCAGCACCGCCAGCCCCGCCGCCAGGAGGAGCGCGTCGTAGGGCCCGAACGCCGCGCCGGCGAAGGTCCAGTGCGGCCGCAGGCACCCCAGCGTCAACGCTCCGCCGATGACGAGCTTCGACCCCGCGTGCCCCGCCTGCTGGAGCGAAAAGCAGAGCGAGGTCCCGAGCGCCTTGTTCGTCACCGGGATGAGCGCCATCATCTCCGTGGTGATCGCCACCCCCGACGCGGCCGACGCCAGGCCGAAGAGCAGGTGCGCCACGCCCATCGTCACGGTCGGCGACCACGGCGCCCAGCTCCGCCCCAGCACCCCGATCAGGATCGCCGCGAAGAGGAGATGCGCCCCGAGAAAGACCGGCTTGGTCCCGTACCGGTCCACCGCCCGCCCGATGAGGAAGAACCCGGCAATCGCCCCCGCCATCGTCGTGTTGCCGAGCCAGACCACGGTGTCGTCGCCGAGGTCGAGCGTCTCCTTTTCCAGGAGCCCGAAGAGCACCGGCGCTCCCGCCACCGCCAGGAGGAGCAGAAAGCAGTAGCAGCAGAAGGACGCGTACTGCGGCGCGCGGAGCACCTCCACCAGCGCCCGGCCGAAGCCCGGTCCGCGCGGTTCGGGCGGGTCAAGCTCCGGCAGCGCGCTGTAGGGCGCCAGCCGCACCAGGTTGACGACCCCGAGCAGGCCCAGCGTCGCCTGGAACGCCCAGACCGGCGCCGTCCGCCCCAGGAGCAGCGCCACCAGCGCCGAGAAGACGATGGCGACAATCTGCCAGCTCAGCCGCAACCGCGCCCAGAAGCGCCCGCGCATCGCTTCCGGCACGATCGGACTCATGAGGCCGAACCAGCCCGCCCCGTAGAACGCGCTGCCGATGGCGAAGAGGGCCACGCCCGCCGCGGCGGGCCCCCGCGCCGCGTCCCACCATCCCGCGCTTGCGAACAGCAGATAGCCGATGCCGCCGATGACGATCCCGATCCGGCCCATCCGCAGCTTGCCGACCCGGTCGGCGACGTAGGCGCACGGCAGCGACAAGGGCCGGATCACCGCCAGCGGCAGCCCCAGGAGCAGCGCGATGAGCGACGGGGAGAGGCCGAGCCGTTTCAGGTACAGGAGCGCAATGCCAAGCTGCAGCGTCTGCGTCAGGAGCGCCCCGAGGCACTGCGCGACAATGGCGTTGCGCATGGCGCGGCGCTGGTCGGGCGTCGCGCCGTCGCGGTCGGTGGGTGCATCCGGGTTCGGAAGGTCCGCTGCCATGCCGGGGTCCGTTTCTCGTCAAGGTGGATCCGGCGCCGGCGGACGACGGACGTCCGCGCGCCGGGGGGTCAGTCTTCCGAAGGAACGGGCGGGACCGGCTTGGCCATGCGGTGGTCGTCCATGACAAAGCCGCCGCCGATGTCCGCCACCAGCGGACCGGTGACGGCGAACCCCATCCGCTCGTAAAGGCCGATGGCCGTGGCGTTGCCCTTGTGGACGGGGAGCCAGAGCTCGCCCAGGCCGGCCGCGCGGCAGCGGTCCTCGACATACGTCAGCATCGTCCGGCCCAGGCCGCGGCCCCGCCGGTCGGCGCGCAGGTAGAGCTTGCTCAGCTTCATGCGACCGGCGTCCGGCTCCGGCTGGACGGCGAGGTAGCCGGCATCCGCGTCCCGGTCCCGGACGAGGACGTACGCCACCCCGCCGGCGATCTGGCCGGCCATGGCCTCGGCGCCCTGCAGCCGGCCGAGCATGTAGTCCACCTGCCCCTGGCCGCTGC
>CAZKKD010000160.1:0-8620 GCA_964553265.1 uncultured Planctomycetales bacterium
CGCAGCCACGCGTCGCCGCCGCGGTCGCGTCCTGCGTCTCTGTGGCCTGTTACTGGTGCTGCTGGTTGCGGGTGAGGCGTTCTCGTACTGGGGCGAAGCAGTGCAGGAGCGATTGCGGGCCGGCATTGGCGCCGCGCAGGCAGGTGCGACGAAGATGCACTCCAGCCTGGGGGTGATCGGTGCGGAGGATCCAGCAGACGCCACTGCGCCGGAAGCCACGGTACAGACGGTTTCGCCGGCAGCAGGGGACGAATCCGACGCGAACGCCTCCGGCTCTGCGGGCAGCGGCACGCTCATGCCTGCCGCGGACGGGGAAGCGGCTGGCGACAGCCTTTCGGAGATGCCAGGGGACGGCGGGGGACCGCTTCTGCCCGAAGACGCCGGCGCTGCCGCGGAGACGGCTTCCGAGCAGGCGCCGCAGCCGTCCGCCACCGACGCCCTGCGCAAGCAGTGGCGGCGCGTCGGAGAGCTGGAACGTGCGGGCGACAGCGAAGCGCTCCGCACAGCACTCCAGGAGATCCTGGCCGCCCATCCCGATGACCGGCACGGCGCCAATGCCCGCTATCGCCTGGCCGTGCTCGACTGGAGCGCCGGCAACCAGGACGCCGCCAAGGAGCAGTGGAAGCAAGCGTACGTGCAGCAGGCCGAGACCATCGGCGGCCGCCTGTCGGCATTGGTGCTGGCCGACCTCTGGTACAAGCGCTACTGCGAAGCCGACCCGCCGGCCTACCGGAACTGGGAAGCGGTGCGGGACGCCTACTCCGCCGCGATCGGCAAGGACAGGGCGGACTTCCTCTCGAGTCGCGATCGCTTGCGCGCGCGCGAGCGCCTGATGCGCCTCAACGAGTACCTCGTCTTCAGCCGTGAACCCTGTCGCGATGCGGAATATTACACCGTGCGGAAGGGCGACTCGCTCGAGGCCATCGCCAAGCGCTACGAGGTCCACTTCGACGGGATCGCCGCCATCAATGGCCTTCGGAAAAGCTTCATCCGTGTGGGGGAGAAGCTGAAGATCATCCGCTTTTCCTCCATCGACACCGAAGCCGTTGTCGACAAGGGGCGCCAGACGCTGACCCTCTACCACAAGGGGAAGTGGCTCAAGGAGTACCCCATCTGCCATGGGGGCAAGAAGACCATTCCGGGGAACTATACGATTGTCCGGAAGTCGGCCGATCCCGAGTGGACCGACCCCAAGACCGGCAAGGTGTACGGCCCGGACCATCCAAAAAACATTCTCGGGGACCGCTGGCTCAGCTTCGACGGCTCCGGCCCCTCCGACGGGATGGGGATCCACGGCACCACGCTGCCCGAGAGCATTCCCGGTGACAGCAGCAACGGGTGCGTGCGGATGTACAATGCCGACGTCAAGGAAGTCTACGGCATCCTCATCCGCGGCAGCCGCGTCACCGTCTACGACTGATCGCCCACCGTCCCCGATCTTCTGCAGACAGCTTGGCGCCTGTCCCGATAGGCTCTCGTCGTCCCGAGCCCGGGCGAGAAGGGCCGGTTCAAGGCGGACGAAGCAGGGGGTTTCCTTGGATATCGTCGATGCAGTCCGACGCCGAGTCCGGTGCTTCGCAGTCGGGCGACGACGGAACGGCCTGTCGGGACAGGCTCTCAGAGATCCGAAATCCGGAACCGCCGCCGGGCGTCGAGGCCGTCGTTGGCGGCTTCCAGCTTCTCGCGGCTGGAAAGGACGCAGGTGGCCGCTTCCGGGAGGCGGTCCTGCAGAATTTGCCGCGCAGCGTCCCGGATTGCGTCGGGCGTGACCGCAAGAAGGCGACTGCGGAAGTCGCTCCGGAAGGCCGGCGTCAGGCCGCTGCGGTGGCGGCCGAGCGCGACGCCGGCAGCCTGTGCCGCGCGCACGGGCCGATCCTGCGTCTTGATCGCGCCGATCACCGCTTGCTCAACCGCATCCGCCGAGAGGTCCAGGTCCGCAAGGGCGAATGCCGGCGCCCTGTCGATGACGGCGAGCGTCTCGGCGATGCACGGATCGCGATAGCTGCTGAACGAGAACGCGCCGCCGCCCAGGTTGAAGCTGGCATGCCCGCCGTAGGCGCCGTTCTTCACGCGGACCTCCTCCCACATGTAGCCGAAGCTGAGCTGGACCATGAGGACCAGGAGCGCCGGCGCAAGCGGGTGGTCGGCGTTGACGGCGTCGGCCGTCCGCGCGACGAAAGCGACATCCGCCGCCGCGGCCAGGCCTTCGGGCTGTCCGTCGAATGCGGGAAAGATCGCCTGGTCGGGCCGGCTCGGGAGGGGCGTGTCCGAGCGCGGAAAGGCGTTCAGCCGGTCGCGCATCGTCTGCAGGGCCGCTTCCGGTCCGGCGGTGCTGGCCAGGATCGGGCGCGGATCCGCCAGGCGCGCGTGCAGGGCGTTCAGGCGTTCGATGAGGCGCTGCGGATCCGCCTCGACGTCGCGGAGATGATCGTCGTAACGGTGGATCTGGGTCGCGCCGCCCAGCCGTTCCCGGAGGGCGGCCACCGCATGCAGGCGCCGGCCGGCGCGGAGGACGGCGAAATGCTCGCCGCCGGGCACGATGCGGCTGCGGCGCTCTTCGCGCCCCTGGCGGATGACCTCGCGCAGGCGATCCGGGTCGTCGAAGGCGGGCCGGAGGATCCGGTCGGCAAAGTGGTCCAGCGCTGCTTCGACGCGATCCTCCAGCGTCCGGATGCGGAAGACCAGCGCCGGGGCGTAGTGCGCCGCGTCGTCCACCCGCCCCCCGGCATCCACGCCCGCGCCGAAACCGCCGCAGACGTCGCCTTCCCGCTCGGCCGCCCCGACGTAGTCCAGCTCGCCGGCGCCCATCTCCCGCAGCGCATCGAGGTAGAGCGGCAGGTCGTTCAGTTCCTCGGTCGAGAGGTCGCCCACCTCCACCGCCAGTTGCAGGTAGCAGATGCCGCCGGTGTGCATATCGGTGTAGAGGCACGGCGGCCCGCTGTCGGTCAGGAGGGCCGTGTCGAGGACGGGCGGCTGGTCCGGGACGTCGGTGCGGGCCAGGCGCGGCAGGGTGGCGACCGCCTCCGGGGGGTTCGGAGCCGACTGCATGGCTTCGAGTTCTTCGGCCTCTTGCCGGATCCGCGTGATGTCGTCTGCCGAGAGCCCCGCGCGCAGCGTCTGCATCCGGTCGGCGAAGGCGGCCTCGCGCCGTGCTGCCAGCTCCTTGTCCGGCACGAAGCGGACCAGCGCACGGTGCGGATTGTCGACCAGGGTCTCGCCCAGCAGTCGCTCCAGGTAGCCGTCGTCGGATTCCACGTGCGCACGAAGCGCGTCCAGGCCGGCTTCCAGGCGCAGGGGTTCGACCGGGTCGGCCCCGTGGAGCCAGGCGTTCATCACCCGGTCCATCAGCGTCAGCGGATACGACGCCCCCACCGAACGCACCGCGTATTCGAGCTGATGCAGGCTGCGGAGCGCGCGGTCGCGGCCGAGACCGTTGCGGGCGAGGCCCGAGCAGGTCTCCAGGACGAGCCGGAGCATCTCCTCGTCCCGTTCGGGGTCCATGCCCTTCAGGCCGACCGAAAAGCAGGTGTCGCGAAGCTCCGCGTCGTAGCCGGCGGACGAGATGAGCTCGGTCCCGATCTTCGCGTCGATGAGCGCCTTGCGCAGTGGCGAGGCGGCGTTGTCGAGAAGGATGCCGTCGAGGAGGTGCATCGCCAGGGTGCGCTCGCGGTCGATCACCTCGTTCGCGAGCCAGGAGACGGCGGCTGCGCCGCGCGTGGCCGGGTCCTCGTGGGCGGCGATGGAGAACGGGACGGTGACGCGTTGCGGTTCGGTCCACCGGGGCTGGGCCGGCAGCGCGCTGTCGATGGGCAGCCGGTCGAATGCGTTCAGGATGCCTTCGTTCAGGAAGCGCAGGTGCTGTTCGGTCGGCAGGTTGCCGTAGAAAAAGAACCAGGCGTTGCTGGGGTGATAGTACTGCCGGTGGAACTCGCGGAACTGCGCGTGGGTCAGCTCCGGGATCGCCTCGGGGTCGCCCCCGCTGTCCCGGCCGTAGGGGGTGTCGGGAAAGATGGCCTGCATCGAGCGGTGCGCGATGAGCGTGTCCAGGTTCGAGTACGCGCCCTTCATCTCGTTGTAAACGATGCCGGAGATGCGAAGCGGGCTCTCGGGATCGGACCGGTCCGTCAGGTCGAGGTGGTGGCCTTCCTGCCGGAAGTGCGCTTCGGTGATGCGCGGATGAAACACGGCGTCGCAGTAGACGTCCGCGAGATGGTAAAAGTCGCGCTCCACCATGCTTGAGCACGGGTAGGCGGTCCGGTCCAGGTACGTGAAGGCGTTGAGAAAGGTTGCCAGGCTGACCCGGAGGAGCTCCACGAACGGGTCCTTCAGCGGATACTTCTCCGAGCCGCACAGCACCGTGTGCTCCAGGATGTGCGGCAGGCCCGTGTTGTCCGGTGGCGGCGTGCGGAAGGTGATGGCCATCAGGTTGTCGGGATCGTCGGTGCGTACGTGCAGCAACCGCGCGCCGCTCTGGTCATGGCGGCACTGGACCACCGACGCGCGCATGCGCGGCAGGGCTTCGACGCGTTCGACCAGAAACCCGTGCATCGTGGCGCCGGGGTCGAGGTCGACGGGCGGGACGGAGGGTGTGCTCATGCGGACTCCTGGCGCCGCGGGCCCGGCGAGTCCGGACGCGGCGAACGGGTGTCGGGACGGTACGACAGACGGCCGCTTCAGGCGTCCTGGCAGGCCGTGATGCAGACCACGTCGACGATGTCTTCCCACGAGCAGCCGCGCGAAAGGTCGTTGATCGGTCGGCGGACACCCTGCCCGAGCGGACCCAGCGCGGTCGCGCCGGCGAGGCGTTCGGTCAGCTTGTAGGCGATGTTGCCGGCGTCCAGGTCCGGGAAGATGAGAACGTTGGCCCTGCCGGCGACGGCGCTGCCGGGCGCCTTCTTCTGTCCGATGGGTTCGATGAGCGCGGCGTCGGCCTGCAGGTCCCCGTCGAGGGCGACGTCCGGCATCTTCTCCTTCGCGATGCGCGTCGCCTCCACCACTTTGTCGACGTCGGGGTGCTTGGAGCTGCCCTTGGTGGAGTGGCTGAGCATGGCCACGCGGGGCTCGGCCTTCACCAGCTTGCGGAAGCTGTCGACGGTGGCGACCGCGATGTCGGCGAGCTGTTCGGCGTCCGGATTCTGGATGAGGCCGCAGTCGGCGTACATCAGCACGCCGTCTTCGCCGAAGGGGCTGCCCTCCGGAAGGATCATGATGAAGTTGCTGCTCGCGGTCTTGAGACCGGGGGCCGTCTTGATGATCTGCAGCGCCGGGCGCCAGACATCCGCGGTCGCGTGGATCGCGCCGGAGACGTATCCGTCCGCGTCCGGGTCGTCGCTCGCGACCCACATCGCGGCGAAGAAGATCGGATCCTTCATGATCTCGGCTGCCGTCTCGGGCGTCATCCCCTTCTTCTCGCGGAGGTTGACGTAGGCGTCGACAAAGCCGTCGCGACGGGCATCTGTGGTCGGGTCGACCACCGTGCAGGCCGAGATGTCGGCGCCGAGGTCCTTCGCCTGCTGCGCGATGGTGTCGGGGTTCCCGAGAAGGGTGATCCTGGCATAGCCCTGCCGCGTCACCTCGGCGGCGGCGCGGATGTTGCGCTCTTCTTCGCCTTCGGGCAGGAGGATGGTTTTCTGAAGGGATGCAGCCGTTTCGCGGATGGTGTCGATGAGGGCCATCGGGTTCTCCTCGGGGTGGGGCGCCCCGTTCACGGGGCTCATGTCATGCAGCCGTATTCTAGGCGTCTTACCGGAATGGTCAACGGCGGAATCCGCCGTCCGGCGCTTTTGGGGGCTCGGCCCTCACCGCTGTCGGAATTGACACGGCGGGTCGCGGCCGCCATGGTGTCCGGACACGCACCGCGGTCAGGAGCGGCTCATATGCGAAAGGACGGTCCCTGTGGAAGCGCACTCCGATGACTCCAGGCCCCCGCACGCCGTGAGTCCGGACGCGGCGGACCAGGGAGGCCCCCATACGGAAGAAACCTCGACGCCGCCGGCAGGGTCGCTGAACGGCGAGAATGCCGCTTTGCGGGCGGCGCTTCTGGAGATGAACACGCGCCTGGAAGGCGGGCCCCGACGCCGCATCCGCATCGGTCGGGGCACGCTGCAGGTCGCAACGCTGATCGGCGTCTTCGTCTTTCTGGGCCTGCTCTTCTCTTTCGGGCAGGTGCGTCCACGGATCTACCCGCGTGTCGACGTGCCGGACCTCGTGGCGTTGCCTTCCTTCGGGATGCGCATTTCGTTGCCGGACGGTTTTCAACCGGTGGCCGGACAGGCCGGGCGCTGGGAGCGGGGGGAGGCCTGGATGGCGGTGCATGTGCGCAAGATGTCGAGCTACCCACAGCCGGTCAGCCCGGTTGGCGGGGCCACCTTCACCTCGGTCCTCTATGCACGCGACCTGGCCAAACGGTACGACGGGGAAGAGGTCGGGAACGTCCCGGCGGTCATCGGCAAACGGAACGGGGCCGACGCCACCGTTCGCGTCACCAAGGTTTCGAGGGAAGAACGGATTCGCGCCATCGCGGTCGTGTCCGGTGCGCTGGTACGCGAGGTGGTGTTCGGAGGGCCGGAAGGCGCCATCACCGAGGACGAGATTGCCCGCACGATCGGTTCGCTGCGCCTGGAACCCGTGCAGGGCGCCGTGGAAGCGGGGCCGGAGGAAGATGCGGATTCGGACGTCCCCACCGGGTCGCCCCCGGGGGCTTCGGGGACGGCGCCGGAAGACAGTCTGGACGCCGACTAAGAGTCTATCCCGATAGGCTCTCGTGGTCCCGAGCCCGAGCGAGAAGGGCCGGATCAAGGAGGACGAAGCAGGCGATATCTCTGGAGTTCGTCGATGCAGTCCGACGCCGAGTCCGGTCCTTCGCAGCCGGGCGAAGACAGAACGGCCTATCGGGATAGGCTCTAAGTACAGCGCCCCGCAAGTTGGTGAACATTCCCTCTCCCTTTGGGAGAGAGTTAGGGACAATACGGTTCAGTTAAGACGACCGGTGCGTCGTGGCATGGGCTTCCAGCCCATGATTCCACGGCCAAGATGGCCGTGCCACCGCTTAGCTGAACCGTATTGGGGTTAGGATGAGGGCGGCGCCCGGCGAATTTGTTCATCTACTTGCGGGACGTTCCACTAAGGTCGCGCCGGTCAGTCCGCCTCATACTCCTGCAGCGTGCGGACACCGAGTTGATTCTTTCGCAGCGCGTCGATACCCCGCGCCAACGCACGTGCGGCCCGCATGGTGGTAACGAGCGGAATCGACCGCGCCATCGCCCCGGTCCGGATGGTCACCTCGTCGCGGCGGGGGCGTTTTCCACTGGGCGTATTCACCAGCAGCTGCACCTCTCCGTTGATCATCAGGTCCATCACGTTTGGTCGCTGACCTTCGGAAATCTTGTGGATAAAGCGGCTGGGGATGCCGGCCTCGCGCAGACACTCGTGCGTGCCGCCGGTGGCCACGAGCTCAAACCCGAGTTCCACGTAGCTCCGGGCGATCTCCGCCAGGACGCGCTTGTCGGCTTCCTTGACGGAGAAGAATGCCGTCCCGCCGGTCGGCACCTCCATGCCGGCGCCGATCTGGCTCTTGGCGTAGGCGAGGGCGAAATCGGTGTCGATGCCCATCACCTCGCCCGTCGACTTCATCTCCGGGCCGAGGGCACAGTCCACACCCGGGAAGCGGCTGAAGGGGAGAACCGCTTCCTTGACGCCGGTATGCTTCACGTCCGGGCGCTTGCCGAGGCCGAGGTCGGCAATGGTCTGCCCCAGCATGACGAGCGTTGCATGCCGCGCCAGCGGAACGCCGGTGACCTTGCTGACGTAGGGGACGGTGCGGCTTGCGCGGGGGTTGACCTCCAGCACATAGACCGTGCCGTCCTTGATGGCATACTGGACATTCATGAGGCCGCGGACGCCGAGTTCCAGCGCCATGGCGGTGGTGGCCTCCTCGAGTTCGCGGACGGTGTCTTCGGCCAGGCTGAAGGGCGGCAGTGCGCAGGCGGAGTCGCCGCTGTGGATGCCGGCTTCCTCGATGTGCTCCATGACGCCGGCGATGTAGACGCGTTCGGTGTCGCAGAGGGCGTCGACGTCCACCTCCACCGCATCCTCCAGGTACTTGTCGATGAGGATGGGGCGGTCCTCGTCGATGCCCACGTCCGCGCGTGTGCAGTATTCGATGAGTTCCGACCAGTACTTGCGCAGGTCCTCTTCGTCGTCGACGATCTCCATCTTCGCGCCGCCGAGGACGAAGCTCGGCCGCATCACCACCGGGAAGCCGATGCCCGCAGCGGCGGTCAGCGCGTCGTCCAGCGTGGTGGCCGTCGCGTTGGGCGGCTGGCGGAGCCCGACGATGTCGAGGAGCTCCTTGAACTGCGACCGGCTTTCCGCGCGGGCGATGGCTTCGACCGGCGTACCGAAGATGGTCGCGCCTTCGGCCTGGAGCTGCGAAGCAATGTTGAGCGGCGTCTGTCCGCCGAACTGGACAATGAGCCCCTTGGGCTTTTCGCGACGGATGATGGCGAGCACATCCTCCACCGTCAGTGGCTCGAAGAAGAGCCGATCCGAGGTGTCGTAGTCGGTCGAAACCGTCTCCGGGTTGCAGTTGACCATGATCGACTGGATCCCCTCCTCACGC
>CAZKKD010000161.1:0-8617 GCA_964553265.1 uncultured Planctomycetales bacterium
CCGGGGGGACGGACGCGCAGTCGCGCTTCCTCTATGCGGCGCTCCGCCTCACCGCCCTCGCCGCTCTCTTCGCGCCGCTGAGCCTCAACGGCCGCGAAACCACGCGCATCTGGACGGCGTTTTGGTTTCTGCGGTCGGTGGTCTGCCTCGGGTACTTTGGGCGGCCGTGCCTGGCCACCGCCGCGCAACGCGTCTGGGGCATTGTCCTGATCTACTTCGTCTTCGCGACCGGCCGATCCTTCGGGATGTCATCGGCCATGCCGGTGCAGAAGGCCCTTGCCGCCCCGAACGAACTGCCGGGCATGGTGGCGGGGCTCTTCGGCCTCGGACAGCTCGGCGTGCTCCTGGTGCGGACCATCAGCTTCCTGCTCTTCGCGAGCGCCATCTTCGAATCCGACGAGACCACCTTCCTGGTCCTGCTCGGGCTCGGGACGGCCGCCAACTTCACCTCCTCGTACCTCCTCAGCCGCCTGCCGCCCACCGGCTACCTGGAGGAGGGATCGCTCAGCGGTTTCGTCCGGGCGGCGCGCGAGATCCGCGACACGCCCGCCTTCCGCGAGACCGCCGTCCTGACGCTCCTCAACACCGGCATTCTCGTCTGCGGGGCCTACGTCAACAACTTCCTCAAGCGCGAGGCCGGCCTCAGCAGCGGGTGGATCTTCTTTCTCGTCGTGCTGAGCCTGGTGGGCACCATCCTGGTCTCGCGCCTGCTGCGGGCGGTCGGCGGCCGCGTCACCAACCGGGCGCTCATGTTCACCATCCATTGCGTGCTTCTCGTCGTGGCCCTCGCCTGGACGATGGTGCGCGCCGTGCCGGGATGGAACACCGTCCCGGTCCTCGCGGTGCTCACCCCGCCCATCCTCATCGCGATTGCCGCCTCGGTGATGCTCGTCTTCCAGCTCTGGACCAGCCGCATCCCCGAGGGCCGCGGCGTGCAGGTGAGCATTCTCTACCAGCTCGCGGCAGTCGCCGCGTCGCTCCTGGCGGTCGGCTGGGTCCGGGTGGGCGACGGGCTGGGCGCGGCGCTGCCGCTGCCGGGGACGCACGCGTACACGCATGTCTTTCTCGCCATCGCCTGCCTCAGCGGCGGCATCCTGGCGGTCACCTTCCTCGGGCGCGGCGCGGAAGGGCGCGCGCTCCTGGACGACCTCACCCTCCTCGGCCCCGCAAACCTGATGACCATGTACCGCGCCCACCGACTGGCGGAGCACGACGCCACCCCCGCCCGCCGGCCCCAGCTCGAAGGCCTCATGCTCGGCCCGTCGGCCACCAGCCGTCAACTGCTCCTGGAGGCGCTCGACAGTCCCGACCTCCACAAGCGGCTCTCCGCCCTGCGGACCCTCTTTGCGGCGCCGCGGCCGGAGGCCTTCGGCCGCGTGCTGGCCGAAGCCCGCGATCCGGAAAGTCCCCTGCGCATGGAAGCCATCGTTGCGCTCGGCTTTCTCGGCAACCGCTATGCCGAAGAACCGCTGCGCGCCATCTTTGCCGGAGCCGCTCCCGAACTCGCGGCGGCGTCGGCCAAGTCGCTCCTCCGGCTGGGCGCGCCGCTCACCGACGACGAACTCCGCGCCTGCTGGACCGCCTGCACCGAGACGCGCCAGCGGCTCGACCTCTGCATCGGCCTGGCGGAGACCGACCGGGGCGCGCTGCTCCTGGACCTCATCGCCCGGGACCTTGCGCACGAACCCGGCCCCCGCTGGAGCGAGGCCGCCTTCGCGCTCGCGGCCGCGACCTGGGATCAGCGCGAGGCCATGATCGAGATCTACGCCGAGGAACACCGTCAGCGCGGCGGCGGCCTGGAGTACATCCTCGCCGATGTCGAGCCGGGCGCCTGGCCCCCCGGCCTGGAACCCGACGCCCTGCGCGCGCTCTTCGGCCAGGAGGCGTATGCCGAGCTGGCGCATCGCCTCGGCCGGGCGCTGCCGGGCGCGGCCTGGCTCCGGGCCCACGACCGCTCCACCGCCCTCGGGGTCCTCTTTCTCTTCACCCTGGCCCGTCCGGCGGAAAGCACTGGAAGCCCGGCCCCGAAACCGGCAGAATAGAATGCGGCCCGGCCCCGGCGGCGGGTGGCCGAACCGACAGGAACCCCGCGAACGAAAGAGGGAGACGAATCATGGCGGACGACGGCAGTCACGAAATGGTCATGCTCGAAACCGAAGAGGCGATGGAGAAGGCGGTCAGCCACCTCCAGCGCTCCTTCCGCACCATCCGCACCGGCCGGGCCACCCCCGCGCTGGTGGAGAACATCACCGTCCAGGCCTACGGCAGCGAGATGCAGATGAAGCAGTGCGGCAACATCTCCATCCCCGAGGCGCGCCTCCTGGTCATCAAGCCGTTCGACCCCGGCATCCTCGGCGACATCGAAAAGGCCATCCTCGCCAGCGACCTCGGCGTCACCCCCCAGGGCGACGGCAAGGTGATCCGCCTGCAGTTCCCGCCGCTGACCGAGGACCGGCGCAAGCAGCTCGCCGGGCAGGTGCGCGACCAGGGCGAAGAGGCCAAGGTCGCCATCCGCAACGCCCGCCGCGACGCCAACAAGGAACTCGAGAAGCTGCAGAAGAGCAAGGCCATCACCGAGGACGACCTCAAAGCCCTCAAGGAAGACGTCAACGAACTCACCAAGACCTTCGAAAAGAAGGTCGACGAGGAAGCCGAAAAGAAGAGCGCCGAAATCATGGAGATCTGAGCCCAGCCCCACCGGTCTCCACCGTCAGCCCCACCCGCATCCGCCCCTGCGTCCGCCCAAGGAGACCGGGGGCGGATTCGTTTTCGTTCCGGCAAAAATTTGACCCCACCCAGATCACTTATTGATCCCTCTCCTTCGGAGGGCCGGTGCCTTCCTGTATCTTCAGGGAGGCGAGGGAGGTGTCTATCCTGTTTATAATAAGCTACTTAAGGGCGGATCGGAAGATTTTTTTCTTTGCTGGAACAGTCCTTGGTTATCTTCGGGAAAGAGCCATTCAGATATTGGAGATTCAGAAGTCTCACTTACGTGCACACATGTTCACTGGTTTTTTGTTTACACGGGCTCAAGCGTACAGTAGAATGGGGTCGATACACGGGACGGGCGCGGATGCGTTCGTCCGGCAATGCCCGACAGGCCCGGCGGCGGAGCGTCCCGTCCGCTGCGGCGCGTCCGCCGGCCGGGCGTTTTGGCAAGGAGGATCACGATGAAGCCCCTGACCGACAAGCAGCAGGAGATCCTCGACTTCCTCGTCCACTGCGTCCGGGAGGAGTACTACACCCCGACGGTGCGCGAGATCGCCGAGCGCTTCGGCATCAAGTCCACCAACGCGGTGCGCAACCACCTCGACGCGCTCGAGCGCAAGGGCTGCCTCAGCCGGCGCGCCGGGGCCTCGCGCGGCATTGAGCTCGCGTCGGAGTACCTCGACGCCCCCGCCGGCCTGCCCATCGTCGGCCGGGTCGCGGCGGGCTGCCCCATCACCGCGGTCGAGAACCTCGAGGGCCACCTCGCCATCGACAGCGGCCTGCACCAGCCGGAGCGGCTCTACGCGCTGCGCGTCCACGGCGACAGCATGATCGACGACGGCATCTGGGACGGCGACTACGTCATCGTCCGCGAGCAGACCACCGTCGAGGACGGCGCCATCGGCGTGGCCATCATCGACGAGGAGGCCACCGTCAAGCGCATCCGCCGCCGGGGCAACATCATCCAGCTCGTCCCGGCCAACGAGCTCTACGAGCCCATCGAGGTCGACCCGGCCGTCGTCCCCTTCCGCATCGGCGGCAAGGTGGTGGGCGTGCACCGGGCGCTGGAGTAGACAGTCGCCCCGGCCCGCCGCAGCGGCGCGGGCCGGACGAGACAACCCTTACGGCAGAACGGACAGATGTCCAAATCACGAGACACGAGAAAGGGGACGACCATGGCGCGGAGCAAGAAGAAGCAATCCACCAGCGCGGACACCGGCGAGGCGACCGGCAAGGAGCAGGACGGCCGGCGCAAGGCGCTCGACCGCACCCTCTCGGAGATCGCCAAGCGCTTCGGCGAGGAGAGCGTCATGCGCCTCGGGGACCGGACCATCGTCCCCGTGGAGACCATCTCCACCGGCAGCCTCTCGCTCGACGCCGCGCTCGGCGTGGGCGGCCTGCCGCGCGGGCGCATCGTGGAGTGCTACGGGCCGGAGAGCTCGGGCAAGACCACCCTCGCCCTCCACGCGGTCGCCAACTGCCAGCGCAACGGCGGCACCGCGGCCTTCGTCGACGCGGAGCACGCGCTCGACCCCGCCTACGCGCGCAGGCTCGGCGTCGACCTCGACAATCTCCTCGTCAGCCAGCCCGACTGCGGCGAGCAGGCGCTGGAGATCGTCGAGCTCCTCGTCCGCTCCAACGCCGTCGACATCGTGGTCATCGACTCCGTCGCCGCGCTCGTCCCGAAGAGCGAGATCGACGGCGAGATGGGCGAGGCCTCCGTCGGCGTCCAGGCGCGCCTCATGAGCCAGGCGATGCGCAAGCTCACCGGCATCGTCAAGCGCTCCAACGCCACCGTCGTCTTCATCAACCAGATCCGCATGAAGATCGGCGTCATGTTCGGCAGCCCCGAGACCACCCCCGGCGGCAACGCGCTCAAGTTCTACTGCTCGGTGCGCCTCGACATCCGCCGCATCGGCTCCATCAAGAACGGCGACGCCGTCGTCGGCAACCAGGTGAAGGTGAAGGTCGTCAAGAACAAGGTCGCCGCCCCCTTCCGACTGGCCCACTTCGACATCCTCTTCAACCAGGGGATCAATTACACCGGCGACCTCCTCGACCTCGCGGTGGAGCACAAGCTCGTCGACAAGGCCGGCACCTGGTTCAGCTACGGGGAGACCCGCCTCGGCCAGGGGCGCGAGCGCGCCTGCACCTTCCTGCAGGAAAACGTCGACATCACCGCCGAGCTCGACGCGCGCCTGCGCACCATCCTCTTCCCCGACCCCGATGCCGAAACGACCGCCGAAAAGGCTGCCGACGGGGACGCGGACGACGAGGCCACCGACGACGCGAAGAAGGAGGAAACCGCCGAGGTCGCCGCCGCCTGAGGCCTCGGCGGCACGGAAATCCGGACGATTTCCGAAAGGAATTGATCCCGAACGGCAAGACAGCACCGGCAGCACCGATCCAGACGCGACGCCCCGTCATGGTGTCGCGACCGCCGCCGGAGCGGCGCCGGACAGGATGCAGAGGGCCTTCTCCCCCGATGCCCTTGCCCTGGCCGCCCGCCCCCGGCGGCTGCGTCAGCACGGAACCGCACCCCCCGGCCGGGCGTCATCCCCCCGCCGCCCGGCCCGAACGACGGTCCGACTGACCCCACCCCCGGCGGGGCCGCTTCCCCCCAAGCGGCCCCGCCCTTTTTTTGGGGGGGGGAGGGGCGAGGCCGGCGCGTCAGCCCGGCAGGGCGCCGCCGTCCGCTTCGGCGAGGAGGGTGCGGAACGGGCCGTCGCGTTCGGCCAGGGCATGGTAGGGACCGTCCTGCACCACGCGCCCGTGGTCGAAGACGAGCACGCGGTCGACGTTGCGGATGGTGCTGAGGCGATGCGCGATAACGAAGGTGGTGTGCCCGCCCATCAGGTGTTCCATCGCGGCCTGCACCTGCTTCTCGGAGCGGTTGTCGAGGGCGCTGGTCGCCTCGTCGAAGATGAAGTACCGCGGCCGGCCCAGCACCGCGCGCGCGATGGCGAGACGCTGGCGCTGTCCGCCGGAGAGGTTGAAGCCTCCCTCCCCCAGCCAGGTGTGCGCCTTCTGCGGCATCTCGTCGACGAATTCGGTCATCTGCGCCAGCTCCATCGCTTCGCGCACCTCGGCGTCGGTCGCGTCCGGCGCGGTGACGCGGACATTGTCGAGGATGGTCGCCTGGAAGAGGAACGGCGACTGCGGCACCACGCCGAAGCAGGCGCGCAGGTCCTGGATCGCGTACTGCCGCACGTCCGCGCCGTTGAGGAGAATGCGCCCCTCGTCTACCTCGTACAGCCGCAGCAGCAGCGACAGGAACGTGCTCTTGCCCGAGCCGCTGGCGCCCACCAGGGCCACGCTCTGCCCGTCCGGAATCTGGAGGTCCAGCCCGTCGAAGACCGGCGTCCCGTCGCGGTAGCCGAACCGGACCGCCTCGAAGGCGACGCAGGGGCGCCCCTCGGCGCGGGCCCGCTCGGCCTGTGCGTCCACCTCCACCCGGTCGGCGGGCGGGGCCTCGGGTGTGCTCTCGGCCACGCGGAGGATGCGGAAGATGCGGTCGAGGCCTGCCTCGGCGTTCCCGCGGAGCAGGTTGAGCTGCAGCATCGCCATCACCGGCGCCATGAGGAGCTGGAACGAGACCACGAACGCGAAGTACTCGCCGGCGGTGAGATCGCGGTAGATGCAGAAGTACGCCCCGGTCAGGTACACCACCGCCTGTCCGGCATACTGCACCGCCTCGGGCTTGAGGTGTTCGATCTGCTGGCGGAACGCCAGGTGCAGCCCCTTCTCCCGGATGCGCTCCACCTGCAGGTCGAAGCTCAGGCTCGCGTCGTCCTCCATCGCGTAGACCTTCACCGCCCGGCACCCCTGCAGCATGTCGGCGACGTACTTGCTCACCGACGACTCGGTCGCCATGAAGTCGCTGCTGATCTCGCGGATGATGAGGCGCGAGCGGAAGTTGATGAGGATCACCACCAGCATCACCCCCACGGTGATGAGCGTCATGAGCACGTTGAAGCTGGCGAGGAAGCCGACCGCCACGACCCAGGCCACCGCCTGGTAGGGGACGTTCATGCTGAACTGCTGCAGGAACGTCTTCAGGCTGTTGAGCGGCGTGCCCATGATGTAGTTGAAGAGCTCGCCGCTGGAGACCTGGTCGTGAAACCGCAGGCAGAGCCGCTGCACGTGGCGGAAGAACCGCCCCCGCAGCCGGCAGAGCATCCCCTCAATGCTCCGCAGCATCCCGCGGTAACCGGCCAGCCAGATCGCCATCCGCAGGACGCTCACGACCAGGAAGAGCACGACATACCCCAGCGCGTACTGCCAGCGTTCCTCCGCCGGGGCCGGGGTCCCGTCGGCGGCCTTGCGCAGAATGCCCTCGTCGACAATCCACTTGACGATCAGGTTCTGCTGCACCGCCACCGCTACGCCGACCAGCATCGCACAGATCACCGCCAGCGTCACCTTGCGCCGGTACCGGCCCATCAGCCCCCAGAGCGTCGACCAGAACGGCACCTGCGGCAACTGGTCCATCTCCTCCGGCGCGGCCGTGGGGAGGACCCGGATGGAATCGCGACTGTCAGGCATGATGCGGCTCCGGTGCGGGCACGGTCCGGCCCGTAACGCTCCGGGCGAAGACCGGCACGAGGTGTGCGAATCCGGGACTCAGAGGCCGAGCGCGTCCGGCAGGGTCTCGACGTAGGCGCGGATTTCGTCGCGGACGCGGCGGTAATGCGCGAGCGCCTCCTCCTCCGTCTTGGCGTCGGCGGCCAGCTTCGGCGGATCGTCGAAGCCGATGTGGATCACCTTCGTCGACCCCGGGAAGAAGGGGCAGTGCTCGTTGGCGTGCCCGCAGACGGTGACCACCGCGTCGAAAGCGATGTCGGCGAATTCGCTGACGTGCTGGCTCTGCTGGGCGCTGATGTCCACGCCCGCTTCGGCCATGACGGCCACCGCGTGCGGGTTGAGCCCATGCGTCTCGATGCCGGCGGAGTACGGATCCAGGCGGTCGCTGCGGAGGTGGCGGGCCCAGCCCTCCGCCATCTGGCTGCGGCAACTGTTGCCCGTGCAGAGAAAGAGTACCTTCGGCTTGTCGGACTTACCCATTGCAGCTTCTCCCTTCGTCTGGTGTCCCGTCGATATGGGCCGCTTCCCGCGCGGCGCAGCAGTCCCGGCCCTGGATGATCCGGCAGGTCGGCCCGGCCAGGGTCGCGCCCGGCATCGGTGCGACCAGATAGATCCACTGGCTCTCCGTCACCCTGCCGGCCACTGCCGGCGCGAGCGACCGGATCGGGTTCATCGACGCCCCGTTCAGCGGCCTCCCCAGAAGCGCAGCCAGCGCGATGAAGCCGCCCACCGCCACGCCCGCCATGATCCCCTTCTCCATGTGCTGCGTCGAGACGTTGAGGATGACCGTGCAGCCGCAGAAGGCGAGCGCGAAGGCGCCCAGCACCTCGGCGAAGAAGCGGTCGCGGCGCCAGAGGGTCGGAACGGGAGGTGCGCTCATGGGGTACGGTCCGTGTGCGTGAAGTCGGGATCCGTGGGTGGACGGATGGGAGCGTGGATGCAGTCCTATGCGGACTCGACGGTGATGGCGGCGTCCTTCGGCAGGGCCAGGCCCGCGGCGACCTGCATCGCCTTGAAGACCCCCGCCGGCACCACGCACCCCGGGCAGCACGGCCCCGGGTGCACCAGCACCCGGCTCGTTCCCTCGGGAGAGAGCTCCTCCAGCACGCTCACCCCGCCCGGCGCCTGCAGGGTGGCCGCGTATTCTCGGATGCGGGGGCAGTCGCCGTCGATGGAGAGCGTCACGCTGTCGCCCTCGTCGCCCTCCGCCCGGGCGCCGGTGCGGAAGCCGCAGACGCCGGCGTCGATGGTGGCCGTGGCCGTCCTGGGTCGGTCCTCCCCGCGCCGCGCCGCGTCCCGTCCGGCGGGCCCCCGCCGCGCCGCC
>CAZKKD010000162.1:0-8596 GCA_964553265.1 uncultured Planctomycetales bacterium
GTAGTAGAAATCTTCGTGCTCGGGCACCATCGCGTAACCGAGCAGGCCTTCGGTGAACATGCTGGTGCCTTGCAGTTGCCATAGACTGACTTCGCGTACATCCGCGCCGGAGAAGGACTTATCGCGGAAGTAGGCCTGCACCTGGACGGCGAACAGCAGAGCCAGCAGCAGAAGGGCGGCGCCGGTATAGGCGCGTTTGCTGAACTGCTGGAAAAAGGCGGCGGCGTAGGCCTGGTACTTGAGGTAGAGCAGGGCGATGGCCGGCAGCATCATGAACACCAGATAGCCGCGGGTGCCGCTGCCGAACGCCTGGGCGGCCCAGAAGAACCAGATCGACCAGCCGAGGATCTTCGCGGCCGGTCGACGGGCAATCAGTACGGCGTAAAACACCGCCAACTGGCCGCCGACCTGACCGATCTGCAGAAACGCGGCGATGTAGGCGCCCCAGGAGTAGTTGACGTTGCCGGTTCGACCGAGGGTCCATTTCGCCCCGCCGGCGCGGCCGTGACAGTGGGTGGTGCCGTCGTGCAGGCCACGCTCGTGGCCGCTGGGCGTGCGGCTGCAGGCGGCGAAGTCCCACATCCGGGCGACCGGCTCCACCGAAACGCGCAGTCCGAGATCCGGAAAGGCCCGGGCCCAGATCAGCGACTCGCTGAAGTTCTGCACGTACATCCCGAGGTAGTGCGGGTCCCGCTCCAGGTTGGAGCCGTCGGGGTTGATCTCCCGGTGGAACGCATCGTTGAAGAGGCGCGCACCCAGCGTCCGCCACCCCTCGGCCTCCGGCAGGAACGGGAGGCACAGGCCGCACCAGAGCGTACAGTTGATGCCGAAGAGCCGCGTGTTGCCGTGGCGGGGATAGCGCTCCTTCAGGTAGGCCACTTGCTCGCGCGTTGCGGCGACGACGCGGTCGACGAATGCGTCGTCGTAGGCGTCGCTCCCCAGAAAGTGCGGCAGCGTGCCGATCCACCCCTGCCGCCCGTGCTGGCAGAGACGGATGGAGAGGTTGAGGGTGTCGTCGTAGGGGGGCGTGGAGTAGGTGTTCAGGTGCTCCTCGATGTAGTCCCGCGCCGCCCGGGCATAGACCTCCTCGCCGGTATTCTGGTACCCGGCGGCGAGCTGCGAGAGAATGATGAAGCGGTAGCGCTCGAACTGGAAGCGGCTCTCGTGCCGCGAGGTGGCCCAGTCGTCGATGCCGCGACGGTCGCGCGGCGCGTCGGCGGGGGCGCCGTTGCGGAGGGCGAGGGCAGCCTTCTCCTGCATGGCGTCGGTCCAGGCCAGGCGCGGCAGCCCGTCGGCGAGCGCGTCGGCGGGGGATTCGCCCCGGGCCTCGGTGAGGGCGCGGTGGTTGGCGACCGCGGCATCGCGGATTCGGTCGGCGGTGGACTTGGCTGTGTCGGTCACGGTGCGGTTCCTTTCGCGTGGACGGCGGACGCGGCCTGCGCCCGGCGGTGGCGTTCAGTTTTCGACACTGACGACCTCGGACTGGTAGAGGCGGAAGCCGGCGTCGGAATTGGTGTTCTCCACGACGCCGCGAAGGACGAAGCGCCGGATGTTCTCATGGATGAAAAAGCTTGCGTCTTCGGGATAGAACGGGTGGTTGGTTTCTTCGTTGTTGATGCGGGCGGCGTCGTACCAGGCGACGTGCCCGTCCCAGAAGAGCGCGTTCATCCCGGTGGGATTGGCGTGCGAGGCGTGGTTGCTCGACAGGTTCGTGTCCCAGTGCACTGCGCTGCGGTCGCTGGACCAGAGCGGCTCGTACCAGTCCATCTGCACCAGGTACTCGGCCGGGTGCTGGACCATGCGGCCGGCAATGGGGCGGGCCAGGCGGCGCTTGGGGTCCGGGTTGTACGGATGCCCGCCGCCGGTGTAGTGGTAGGCGCCGCTGGAGCGCGGTCCCTGCCGCATGTCGGGGAAGGCGCTCCACCAGCCTTCCACCTTGTAGTCGTCGCCGCACCCGGCGTAGAAGGAGGCCGGGCAGATGCGCAGCTCCCCCGCCTGGTAGCCCAGTTGGGTGAGCAGGTGGTACTGCCCGTTCTTGTCCTGGTTGAAGACGCGGTATTCCAGCGACCCCCGGTTGGGGAACCACTCGTGGTCGGCGACGTAGAGCTGCACCGCCAGGCCGGTCTGGCGCAGGTTGTTGGCGCACTGGACGGTCCGGGCCGCGTCGATGGCGCCCCGCAGCGCCGGCAGCAGGAGCGCAGCAAGAACGCTGAGGATCGCGATCACCACCAGCAGTTCGATCAGCGTAAAACCGGATCGTGTCCGTGGCCTGTCCGTTCTCATGCGTCCTGCTCCTTCCTGGTCCGTGCGGACGGCCCCTCGGTCCGCGGTTCTCAGCAGCCCGGCGGCGTGCAGGCGTCCGGGTCGATGCGGAGGTTCTGCGGCGATGCCGTCGCTTCGGCGAGCAGCGCCTTCGGGTCCACCTCGCGGACGCCGCTGCCGGCGCGCGCCGCCTGGGCGGCTGCGACGCCCGCGGCCTGGCCGATGCAGCCGAGCACGCACTGCACGCGGTACGATCCCATGGCGAGGTGCGTGCCGCTCATGCTCTTGCCGACCACCAGGAGCCCCTCCACCCCTTTCGGCAGCAGCGCCCGATAGGGGATGCCGTAGGTGGTGGTCTCCGGGTAGTCCATCTGGTCCTTGCCCTCGGTCCAGATGTCGGTGGGTCGGCTGGTGACGGTGACGCTGTCCTCGGGGATGCGCCCCTCCATCATGTCGACGAAGGAGACGACGTGCTCGCCCAGGACGCGCCGCTGCTCGCGCACGCCGATGCGCGGCGCGAGGTGGACCGCGTAGCCGCTTTCGCGCAGGAGCGCCAGGTCGTCGGCCATCTCGTCCAGGGCCGTCCGCTGGGCCGCGGCGAGGGCCGCGTCGTCGCGCGTGTCGGCGCACCGCACCCGGCACCCCCAGTTGAGGTAGACGCCGCAGTCGCGTGCGCGGGCCGCCTCGGGGTCGGCCCCGACCGAGGAGAAGCCGGACTCCAGCGGCTTGCGCTGCAGGCGGCTGAAGTCCATGGGCGGACCGTTGCCGATCTTCTGGCAGAGGTACATCCAGGTCACCAGTTGCACGCGGTCGGAGCGCGTGTCGGGCGCGACCGGCTCGCCGAAGTCGCTGCGCGCATCCTCGCCGTAGCGCGTTTCGCAGCCGGCCTGCTCGGCGAAGAGGCCGGTGCCGGTGGCGTCGATCACCACCCGCGCGGTCACGCGCCGCTCGCCCCCGTCGGGCGCCGGGAGGATCGCCCCGGTGACGCGGGGGCGGCCGCCGGCGGTCTCGACGACGGGCCCGGTCGCCCGCGCGCCGCGGACGACCTGCAGGTTCGGCTCCGCGGCGAGGAGCGCTTCGAAGACGGTGACGTAGGCGCCCGGAAGGTACCAGTAGTACCACCAGCGGTCGACCGGGTGCGGCGCGAGGCTGTGGTCGCGTTCCAGCATGCCGACGTACTCGGCCACCACGCCGCTGCGGGGGCCGCCGTCGGGCATGCTGACGAACTGGTCCACCGCGGCGCCGCCGACGAGGGCGTCCTCTTCCAGGAGGATCGTCTTCGCGCCGGCCCGCGCCGCGCCGATGGCGGCGGGCACGCCGCTGGCGCCCCCCCCGACCACCAGGACGTCGCAGGCGAGCCAGGGCTCGGTCCGGGTCATGCGATGCCCCCCTTTGTCCGGATTCGCAGGGTGAAGGATGCGTCGGCCGCGCACGCGGGCAGGTCCAGCGTCCAGCGTCCCGTCGCTTCGTCGCGCGTGGCCGGGACGGCGGTCCCGTTGACCAGCGACGCTTCGGTCACCTCGCCGGCGAGCGAGAGCGTGACGCGGATGCGCCGGGTCTCGCCGTAGGGCGTTCCCTCCGCGAGTTCGCCCGAGAGGAGCAGGTCCGCGCCTTCCTGCCGCAGGCGGAACGCGGTCTTGCAGAAGGCGCCGTCCCGGTAGGCCGGGGTGTCGCCCTCGTCCTCGTACAGGACGGCGTCGGCGTCGGCGCCGGGGTAGACGTCCAGCCAGAGCGCCTCGCGGTGCGCGGCGTGGAGCGATGCGTCGGGATCCTGCCGGACGAGGATGCTGCCGGCGGGGACGTAGACCGGGACCTCCTCCAGCGGCACGTCGCGGACAATCTCCATGCCGCCGGGCAGCAGCGTGTTCGACTCGAACGCCCACCAGCGCCCCGCCGGCAGGTAGATGCGCCGGCGCGGATCGGCCGTCACCACCGGGGCGACCAGCAGGCTCGGCCCGAAGTAGAACTGGTCGAAGCGGTAGGCGTCCTCGTCGGTGGCGTCCTCCAGGTAGAGCCCGCGGACGACCGGCAGGCCGGTCTCCCAGGTTTCGCGGCCCGCCGCGTAGAGGTAGGGCAGCAGGCTGTTGCGCACGCGCAGCCACCGCCGCTCGGCGCCGTTGCCCTCGGGCGCGTAGTCCCAGGGCTGGCGGCTGCCGCTGCCCGGCGCGCTGTGGAAGCGGAGGATCGGGTTGAAGACGCCGAACTGCAGCCAGCGGAGGTAGAGCGTCGGGTCGATGCGGCCGTCCTTGTTCGCGCCGCCGCAGAAGCCGCCGATGTCGTGGCTCACCCAGGCGTGGCCCACGCCGGCGGCGCGGATGTTGAACTCCACCTGCAGGGCGAGGATCTCCCAGCAGATGCTGGTGTCGCCGGTGAAGAAGCCGCCGTAGCGGTGCGAGCCCAGCCCCCCGTAGCGCGCCAGGTGCATGCCGCGCTTGCCGGCGCGCTCGATCTCCTCGAAGCAGAGCTTGTTCATCACCAGCTGCCCGCACGCGCCCTGCAGTTCGCCGACGTAGCCGTCGTTCCACCAGAAGTCGATCCCCTGCTCGACGATGGGACTGTGGCAGGTGTCCAGGAACGCCCGGGCCTGGCGCTTGTCGCAGATGACCACGTCCGCGACCGGGAGGGTCTTGTCGTTGTAGGTGTGGTCGCGCACCCGGTCCCGGACGCCGGCGGCCTCGACGTAGCCGTCGAAGTGGCTGTCGTCGCTGCGGACGCGCAGGGGGTGGTCGTTCAGCGTTACGTGGATGCCCCGCTCGTGGCACCAGCGGAAGAACGCCGTCGGGTCGGCATAGAGCGCCTCGTTCCAGTCCCAGTGCCCCCAGCCCTCCTGGTGCCACTCCATGTCGAGGACGATGACCGAGAGGGGGTAGCCGTTCCGCTCGAACTCCGCGATGATGGACTTCGCCTCCGCCTCGTCGTAGGCGGGCCAGCGGCTGAACATGAGCCCGAGGGCGTTCGGCGTCGGCAGCGCCGCCGGGCCGGTCACGCGGACAAAGTCCTGCAGCGCGGCCTTGTAGTCGGTCCCGTAGCCGAAGAAGTACCAGTCCTGGGCGCCGGGGCGGTGGCGCTCGTGCGGAAAGCCGTCCTCGTCCAGCACCGCGCCGTCGCTGTCGTTGAGGACCCAGTAGCCGCTGCGGCTCAGCACCCCGGTGCTGAAGCGCCGCGCGTCGGCGGTGCAGTTGTAGCTCCGCTCCTGCAGCGTGCCGTCGTGACGGCCGAGGTCCACCGCGGCGTGGCGGTTGAGGCGCCGCCCCTTCGGTTCGGGCACGTCCGGGCTCATCTCGCGGTAGACGGGGTCGACCTCGCAGTCGAGCCAGGCGAGCCAGGTGAGCCCCTTCGCGTCCGGCGGATCGAGGTCGGCCACGTGCGCGCCGTGGAAGGCGGACTGCCGCCCGTAGCGGTCCAGCGACCGGACCGTTCCGCCCAGGTTCCGGTAGTCCCGGTCGCCCGGCCGCCAGTACTGCACCAGGCCGCCCTCGACCCAGCGGACCTCCAGGTTCTGCGCGTGCATGGGATGGTCGTTGTCGCGGGTGCGGACGGTGAGCGTTCCCGTCTCGAGCACGATCCAGTCGCCGTCCTCGCGCTGGCCGCTGAAGGGGATGGGCTGCTTCGGCTCGTGGGCGATCAGGCTCCGGCGCTCCTGGAAGACGCCGTCGGGGGCGTACTCCATCCGGACCAGGGTCGGCGAGAGGCAGGTGAAGCGTCGGTGGCCGACGGTGACGGTTGCGTTCATGATGCGTCTTTCTGCAAAAGGGGGAACGGAGCGGCGCCCGCGCGCCGCCGAAAGGTTATCCGGCTTCGCCGTGGCGCTCGACAAAAGCGAGGGCGTCGGCGTTGTCCTCGGGGAAGGCGAACCAGAACCGCGCGTCCGGCCCCGCCGTCGCGAGGAGGTGCTCGTAGAACGCGCCCAGGCCCGGGAAGGCGTGCCCGTCCGCGTCGGCGTTGTAGTAGGGCACGAAGACGCTCCGCCCCGCCAGCGGCGCCACCGCCTCCAGCGTCGTGAACGGGTGGTGAAACTCGACGGCCCGCACGTTGGCGTCGGCGCCGGCAAGGTTCGCCACCTGGTGGGCCCACTGGCCGCAGCAGTGGATGTGGACGCCGCCGAAGGCCCGGCTGAAGCGCTCCACCTGCGGAATGCCGAACTCGCCGAACATGTCCGCCGACAGGAGCGGCATCAGGTCCTCGGTAAACGACATCCCCAGGTCCGCCGGCAGCAGCGTGTACGGCCAGATGCTGCCGATGACGCGGCCGTCCGTCTCCCGCTTGCAGTGGTCGGCGAAGGCGATGAGAAACGCGTTCACGCGATCCAGAAAGGCGTGCACCGCGTCCGGGTCGGTGGCCATCGCCATGAAGAGCTCTTCCTGGTTCATCACCAGCCCCGCCGTGTTCAGCGTTCCCTGGAAGTCGGGCGTCCGGAGCCACAGGCGGTCGGTCTCCAGGCGGTCGCAGAGCGTGCGGTACAGCCGCAGCGCCCGGGCCGTGTCGAGGTCCGGGTCGTCCACCGGGCGCGGTTCGATGGCGAGGGCCTCCTCGGCGGTCTGGGCCACCGGCTCGACGAAGAGGTTGCCGCCGGTGCTGTCGAAATGCGGTTCGCCGCCCCAGTGCTTCGCCGTGCTCACCGTGCCGAAGTCGGGAAAGAAGGTGGGCAGGTTGACGCCCGGCAGGGTTGCCTGGTGCTCCAGGTTCTCCAGTGCGCGCGCCACGATGGTCTCGTCGTCAAAGCACTGGCGGTAGCTCGCCGTCGTGCTCTGTACGGTGACGAGGTAGCGCCCTTCGCCGCCCCAGAAGCGGCGGATGCGGTCCAGGCGCTCGTCGAGCACGTCGGCGCCGAACCAGTCCGCGATGCGATCCATGCTGTCGTTCTCCTCGATCGGTCGATGCCGCCGCGTTCGCCGCCGCGGCGGAAACGCTTCAGGCAGTTTCCCGGCGACGCGGTGCGCGCGACGGGATGCGATGGCACGGCCTCATGCCGAAGACTCCTTCAGGCCGTGGACGGTCAGGTTGCGGTATTCCGCTTCCGTCCACTTCATCTGCCGGAGCGCAAACTTGCCCCCGCCGAGGACCGGGCCGTACTGCCGGCCGTCGTCGAACCAGTCGATCACCCGCCGGCCGTTGACGCCGAGCCGGATCAGGCCGCCCCGCTTCAGGAGCGCGACGCGCTGCACGTCCTTTGTCCCGGGCGGAATGCCGATGGGCCCGTTGTCGACGAGGTAGAAGCCGCGGTTCTTGCGCAGGTTGCTCGTCGACCGGCCGGCCCCGCCGCCGGGGGCGCTGGCGTAATAGGAGGTATGGTAGCAGTGGATGTCATTCATCGTGTAGTGGCCGAAGACGCCGGTCCGCTCGTTCAGGCCGGGGTCGAGCACATCCTCGCCGTTGCACCCTTTCGCGGCGAAGAAGATGATGTTGAGGCCGTGCGGACTCCGGATGCGGCAGTCGAACTCCAGCAGGAAGTCCGCCGGCAGGTCGCGGTCGCACCAGTGGACGATGTGCCCGTCCTTGCCCGGCGCGTCCGGGGTGGTGGAGCGCATCCGCATCCAGCCGTCGTGAAAGCTCACCTCCCCCGGCCCTTCCATCCTCCAGCCGTCGATCTGCGCCGGGTCGTCCAGCGGGATCTCCAGAAGCTGCTCGCCGCGCCACGCCGCGGCGTCGAGCGCTCCCAGCGCCTGCGCCCCGAGGGTGTGGTCCATCGCGCCGCGGTAGATGCTCGGCACCCCGGCCAGGATCGCGTCCCGCTCCAGCAGCCGGTCGGTCACCGTCAGGCCCGCGACGGCCCAGCGCGACGCGTTGACCTGCACGGTCTCGGCCCGGCCGGGCGTCCACGGTTCGTCGTAGGTACCCGGCAGGCGGATGGGCGTGCCGTTGATGGCGCCGTCCAGGCGCCCGCTGGCCGCGTCCCAGGTGTAGCAGAGGTGGAGCCACTGCGGGCCCGGCAGGCCCGGCACCTCGACCGGGAGGTTCGGCATGCCGTCCGCCGTCTCCCAGACGATGCCGCCGTAGCCGCTGTACCACCAGAGGTTGAGCTTCGCGAAGCCGGGGAACTCCAGGATGGTCCCGCCGTCGGTCTCCACGTCGGGGCCGTTGACGATGGGCGCGTCCAGGCGCACCCAGACCGCCACCGTCCCCTGTGCACCCAACAGACGCGGCAGGTCGAAGCACTTCGGTTCCGCGCCCGCGTAGGCGCGCCCCCCCGCCCACGGGCCGGCCTGCCCCGCGAACCCCGTCACGTCCCGCGGCGGAATGTCGGTCAGAAAGGTGGCGGCGGCAGGCATCACCCGTCCCTCCGTTTCCAGAATGGGCGCAAAGCGATTTGCCCAACCCGACCCGGCCGGCCGCC
>CAZKKD010000163.1:0-8552 GCA_964553265.1 uncultured Planctomycetales bacterium
GGCGGCGTCCGTCCGGATCGCCGCGACCAGGTACGCCGCGCCGCCCCACCCCTGCGGCAGGTGATCCCGCAGCCGCACCGGCCCGTCCACCGCGGCGCCCACGTCGGACAGCACGCGCGGCGAACGGCCGAGCGTATCGGTGTAGGCGTCCTGTCCGGGCGCGGACTCGAACGGGGTCGTGTCGTCGAGCTGGTAAGGCTTGTGATCGCGGAACGGCCCGACCACGCGGGCCCAGCGCCGCACCCAGCCATCGTCGCGGACAAGCGCATCCACCCCCGCCGGCCCGTCCCAGGCCCGCCGCTGCATCGCGTCGTCCAGCAGATAGTCCCGAATCGCCAGCCGGACCACCGGCGCCGTGTCCTCCGCCTCCCGGAGCGCCAGCAGGGCCTCGCGGACCGCTATGCGCCGCCCGGCCTGCCGCGCCATCCCGGTCGTCCGACGCAGGTCCACCAGGCCGTCGGGGCGCGACGCGGTCCGGCGCAGGCACGCCAGCGCGTACTCGTAAGCCGCCGCGTAGTCGGCGCGCACCTTGGCGGCGTAGAAGCCCGCTTCCAGGGCGTCCAGGGGCGCGTCGAACGCGGGGCTCACCGCGGCGTCGTTCGCCAGGAGCCGCTTCCAGGGCGCGTCCCCGTCCGCCGCCTCGGCGTTGCCGGCCGCCCACATCAGGCCGAGCAGCAATACCGCACCGATACCGGTTCGCCCCATACCGTTCCGTCGCGCCCGCACGTGCATCATTCGCCTGTCCCTTCCACCTTGACCTGTTCGTCCGTTGTCGTTTCGGATGCGCCCGTCGTATCGTCTTCGCTCGCTGGCGCCTTCTTCCCGTTCCCGGCGCGGTACCAGAACACCGCCATCAGGATCCCCGCAATCACGAAGGTCACGAGCGCCATCATCTGCCCTTCCCGCAGCAGGGGCAGGCCGGGCAGATACGGCTGCAGCGGCGTATCGTCCCGGACAAACTCCAGCAGAAACCGCCCCAGGGCATACAGCATCAGCATCGCCAGCGTCACCTGGCCCGGAAAGCGGCGATGCGCATACAGGAGAAGGAGAACCCCGCAGATCAGCAGCGCCGATCCGCTTGCGAAGAGCTGCGCCGGATAGACCGGCACGCTCTCCATGTGCCGCCCCGCCGGTTCGCCGAAATGATGGAGCGACGCGGAACTGCCGGGCGGAAAGCGAACGCAAATCCAGTCCGCCGTGCCGCACACCGCACCGTAGCAGCAGCCGTTGAGGAAGCAGCCGACCCGCCCGAACGCGAGCCCCAGCATCGCCGCCGGCGCAAACGAATCCGCCACCCGCGCCACCGGCAGGCCGCGCCGCCAGACGTAATAGGTGCAGCAGACGAGCGCCCCCAGGAGCCCCCCGTAAAAGACCAGCCCCCCCTGCCAGACCGCCAGGGTGTCGACCAGCTCCAGTCCGGGCGGAGCAAAGCGGAAGACCCACATCAGCCGCGCGCCCACGATCCCCGCCACCACCGCGATGACCGCGATGTCGTAGACCACGGTGGTCGGCAGCCCCTCCCGCCGCGCCAGCCGCTTGGCCAGGCCCACGCCGGCCAGAAACCCCAGCATCAGCAGGAACCCGTACGCGTACAGCGGCAGGTCCGGCAGTCCGATGTAATGGAACGGCACTTCGAAGAGAACCCGTCGCATAGGCGTCCCGTCGGCAATGCGGAAGCCCCGCGGCCCGTTCGCCGCCGCACCGCGCTTCCGTGGGGCCCGATCCGTTCGGTCAGTCGATCAGTCGGTCGGCCGGTTCCGGTCGTCGACGTGCACGACCGCAGGGGTGAAAGACGCCGCCTCCGCGTCGTCAAGAAGGCCGAACGCCATTACGATGACCTTGTCCCCGACCGCCCCCAGGCGGGCGGCCGCTCCGTTGAGAACCATCTCTCCCGGCCCGCCTTCGATAATGTAGGTCTCCAGCCGCGCCCCGTTGGACAGGTTGGCCACCAGCACCTTTTCGTGGACGGCCAGATTGGCGCGCTTCAGCAGCTCCCGGTCCACGGTCAGCGACCCCTCGTAATCGAGGCTGCACCCGGTCACGGTGGCCCGGTGGATCTTGCTCTTGAGCAATTGACGCAACATGGCGATCCCTCTGTGGAGTCAGGTGTCCGATTTCGGCGGACAGGCTTCGCGAAAATGCGACACGGCGACCGCAACGGGAGTCGGTCGCCGCTCATCGCTGTCCCCGGATCGTAACGAACCGCCCCCGGAGTGTCAATGCGCCATGCCGTCGCCACAGGGCCATTCCGTTCTCCCGCTCCCTCTGGGAGAGGGCCGGGGTGAGGGCTCCGAACTGTGAAAAATTCCCTCACCCGAACCCCTCTCCCAGAGGGAGAGGGGAGTTTTGCCGAATCGGCGCCGCCAGGCTCAGGGCGAAATGGCAAGAATTGAATGACCCTGGCCATCGCCACCCCCGTCCCGCCCGGTGCGTCGCCGAACCGTGCGCGGCGCCCGGCCACCCCCTTGCGCTGCGCGGCGAGCGCCCTACCATGCACGCACCCGCATCCGCCGCCCGCCCCCCCGACGCACGGGCCGACCACCGGCGCGGCCGCATGGAGGACCGGAAGATGGAGTGGACCGTTCCGCACGTGGACGACTTTGCCCTCACCGGGCACGGCGACGCCGCCGCCTGGCGCACCGCCCCCTGGCGCCCCCTGACCCGCGTCGGCGACGGCCCGGCGACGTATGCGACCCGCGCACGCATGCTCTGGTCCGACACGGGGCTCTATGTCCTCGTCGACGCCGAAGATCAGCGGATTTCGTGCACCCTGACCACCGATTTCGCCGATCTCTTCCGCGAAGACGTGGTCGAGCTCTTCCTCCACCCCCACGAGGCCCAGTCCGCCTACATCGAGCTCGAGATCTCCCCGCTCGGCGTCGAGCTGCCGCTCCTGGTCACCAACCACGGCGGCAGCTTCCACGGCTGGCTGCCGTGGCACTACGAAGGCGACCGCCGCATCCGCAAAGCCACCTCCGCACGCGGCGGACCGCTGGCGCCGGGGGCGTCGGTGACAGGATGGACGGTCGAGGCGTTTGTCCCGTTTGCGCTGCTGCGGGGGCTGGGGAATACGCCGCCGGAGTCCGGAACCCGTTGGCGCGCAAACCTTTACCGGATCGACACCGACGAGGATCCGGCCAGCCAGTGGGCCTGGTGCGCGGATACCGGCAGTAACTTCCACGATTTCAAGAAGTTCGGTACGGTCATCTTCGCCGACTGCCCCGACGCCCCCGCCCTTCGTGCGGTCAGGCCGCGGTTCCGCCGCCGAGGAGATCCGCGTCGGCGAGGCGCGCGGGGTTGACGTCCGACAGGTGCGCGACGTACGCGTAACGCCGTGCAACCGGGGTCAGACGCAGCTTGCCGACCCCCGCCGCGCCCAGCGCGTCCAGTGCGGCCAGGAGCGCGGGCTCGTGCCGGACGTGAAACGCGGCCAGCCACCGCGTCAAGAGCGCCCGGAACCACGTCGGCAAGCCCCCCTGGTCCCAGAAGTCGACAATGTACAAGTCCCCGCCGGGGCGGACATTTGCGACAGCAGTGCTGAGTGCTTCCCGCCACGGCGGAATCATGGAAAGCGCGTAGCTGAAAAACACAGCATCGAACGGACGCTCCAGCCCGAACGTGGTCCGGTAATGAAACGCTTCCGCTCCGGCACAGCGCAGCGTGACGCGCCCGGCCAGGCCGCGGCGCGCCAGCTTGCGCTCCGCGGTGCGCAGCATCTCCCGGCAGAGATCGAGGCCGGACAGGTCCGCGTCCGGGGCGCGCCGGGCCAGCGCAACCAGGTTCCGCGCCGTGCCGCAGCCCACCTCCAGCACGCGCGCGCCGGGGGTGAGATCCATCTCCCGGATGAGCCGATCCCGACCGAGCAGATAGTATTTCCGGGTCCCGTCGTACACGAACCGCTGGTAGCGGTACATCCGGTCCATGAGCGCCTGGTGGCGGCGGACGGACGCGGAACCGTCAGCGCGGCAGGCTGTAGACATGGAAGCCTCCGTAGATGGCGGCGCGGTCCTGCGCGTGGAGTTCGCGGGAAAGCGCTTCTTCGTACACGAAACGGCGCCGCAGGTCCGCGGGGAGCGCCGTTTCGACCGGCGACCGGCTGCTGGCGGTGCGGAAGATGATCCGCGCGCCGGGACGGGCGACGCGGGCGATCCCGGCCCAGAGATCGGCAATTTCTTCCGGTCGCATCCAGTCCTGCGCATCGAGGAAGACGAACCGGTCCAGCGCACCGGGTTCCTGCGTGGAAAGGACGCTGTGCAGGCTGTCGATGCGCGTCTCGACCCGGTCCACGCCCCGCCGGACCGCGTCGTAGTGCTCCGGCTTCAGGTAGTCGGGCAGCGCGCGCCGGCCCTCCCGGTCGTACCGGCGGGCGAAGGCCTGCCAGGTGAAGTAGTTGTCCGACACCGGGTGCGCACAGGCGAGACGCTTGACGCGCTCGCGAAACAGCGGCACCAGCTGCCCGCCCGTCTCCTCCCGCAGCGCATCCACCTGCCGCGGCGGAATGCCGATCCCGAAGAGGAAGAACGGCGCGCGCCCCAGGGCCCGCACGAACCAGTGGTCGAAGATGGGGCCGATGGTGGTCTCGAACGCGGCCTCCTGCTCTTCCGGCGTCCGGGCGCGGAGGATGCTGTCCGGCTCGATCCTGAGCGCCCGGGCAATCCAGTGCGCGAAGCGGAGAAAGTAGCCGAGGCGGGCGTAGTCGTAGAGGTTTTTGGTGAAGTACTCGATCCGCGGCCCGAGCACCCGCCTCCGGAGCCAGGACCCGCTCTCCCAGAAGTAGCGGGTGGTCTCGTCCAGCCGGTCGCGGACGTAGGTATAGTAATTCTCGCGGTTGTGCGGCGTATCGGCACAGCCGAAGAAGGCGAAGAAGTCGTCGTAACTCGGCAGGCACTCCGCCGCGGCCAGCTTGAGGCGGGTGAGGTAGATGTGGTGCGGGTTGAGGTCGACGGCGGTGATCCGCGCCGGCGAATCGACGAGGTAGTTGAGCACATTGCAGCCGGCGGAGCTGATGGTGAGGATCCGGCTCTCGCCGTTCAGGCGGAGCGCCTGCAGGTCGACCCGGGGGTCCTCCCAGATCTGGTTGTAGAAGAAGCCGCCGAACCAGGCCGTGAACATGCGCTCCAGCATCCCCCGCCAGCCGAACGCCGAATGCTGGTGGACCGCTCCGTGGAGCAACGCCGGTGTCCCTGCCGCCATCGCTGTCCTCCCGTCTCCCGCCCGGGTCCGGCCACCCCCGCCGCCGGCCCCGCGCCATCCCCGCCCCGCCCGCCGACCATCGGCGAACAGGACAACCGCGGTTGTACAATCCGGCATCAGCCGGCCGTTCGGCCCGGGTTAGGATTGGGTGTACTGTGCGGAAACCGACGGCCGGGCAGGCGCGCCGGCGACAACAGAAAACGGGAGGGCGAAGCCGAAGCCCCGCCCTCCCGTGAGGTGCAACCGATGCGTGGGGGTGGGCGGGGGTCTTGCTTTTGGCGGACGAAAAGGACACGATACTGCCCGTACAGGCTCGCGCCGGAGAGTGGGAGGACGCAACGATGCCGGACCGAAGCGGCTCCACCGGAGGCCTCCCCTTCCCCGCCGGGTTTTACTGGGGGTGTGCGACGAGCCCGGCGCAGATCGAAGGCGCGACGGCGAGCGAGTATGCCGGCTTCCGCGCGCGCGACGGCGCCACCCCCGACGACGGGCCGGACCACTGGACGCGGTGGGAAGACGACCTGCAGGCGCTCGGGGACCTGGGCCTCAACGCCTACCGCATCGGGCTCGACTGGGGGCGGCTCCAGCCTGCGCCGGGCGCGGCGCTGGCGGCCGAACCGCTGGCGCAGTACCGGGAGATGCTGGCCCGCCTGCGCGCACGCCGGGTCGAACCGTTCGTGACGCTCTTCCACTTCGCCTGCCCGGCCTGGATGGCGGAGGCCGGCGGCTGGCTCCACCGGGACGCACCGGCGTGGTTCGCCGACTTCGCCCGCCGCACCGCCGACGCCTGCGACGGGGTGCGCTACTGGATCACGCACAACGAGCCGGTGGTCTATGCGCTCATGGCCTACATCATCGGCGAATTCCTCCCCTGCCGGCGCCACCGGCCCGACCTGGCGCTCCGGGCGCTGCGGCACCTTCGCCGGGGGCACGCGCAGGCCTACGCCGCCATCCGCGCGCGCCGCGCCGAGGCGCGGGTCGGCTTTACCAAGCACTTCAAGGGGTTCCAGCCCTTCCGGCGGTGGCATCCGGTGGACGTGACGACAAGCTGGCTGGCGCGCCTCCTCTTCGACCGGTGGGGGACGGCCGGGTTCCTGCACCACCGGGGGCGGCAGGTCTGCGACTTCGTGGGGGTCAACTACTACGGCCGCATGCGGATGAAGGGCCTGAGCGGGGTCTCGCCGCTGACGGGGTGGTCGCCGGAGACGCTGGCCCGGATGGGCGCGGTCTGCGACGACATGTGGGAGCAGGACCCGCGCTGGCTGGCCGACTGCCTCGCCGAACTGGCGGAGCGCACCGAGCTTCCCCTCTACATCACCGAAAACGGCGTCGCCACCCTCAACGAGGACCTGCGCACCCACTACCTGCGCGAACACCTGCGCGGGTGCGCCGACGCCATCGGCCGGGGCGTGGCGCTGCACGGGTTTTTCTACTGGTCGCTCCTCGACAACTTCGAGTGGAGCGAGGGGCTGAGCAAACGGTTCGGTCTGCTGGGCGTCGACTTCGGCCACCCCGACAAGCCGCGGACCCTCCGCCCCGCCGCGCACCTCCTGGCCGACGCCGCCCGCCGCAACGCGCTGCCGCCGGCCGGCGACTGACGCCCGGCCACATCCGGTATCCGTCGCCCCCCGCTGCCGCCGCCGCCCACAATCAGCGGGACGAAACGGCGGCGGCGCGTCAACGCCCCTCCACACGATAACCGAATTCTATTGAAACCGGAACGGCGGCCCAACGTCGATTCATGGGATGGAACGTGCAGGCACACGCGATGTGCGGCGCGCGGCTCCGGGCACTCCCTCGCGGAACCGGCGCGCCCCTCGCGGCAGGCAGGGGGGGACCGAGGGAGACAGGAAAGGGCGCGGCATGAAGATCGATCTGCACGTCCACTCGAAGCACTCCAAGCGGCCGTCCATCTGGCTCATGCAGAAGATCGGCTGCCCCGAAAGCTTTACCGAACCGGCCGACGTCTACGAGATTGCCCGCCGCCGCGGCATGACCCACGTCGCGATCACCGACCACAACGTCATCGACGGGGCGCTGGAGATCGCCGACCGGCCCGGGGTGGTGATCGGCGAGGAGCTGACGACCTACTTCGTCGAGGACCGCTGCAAGGTCCACGTCCTCGTCTGGGCCATCGACGAGGTCCTCCACCGCGAGCTGCAGGAGGTGCGCGAGAACCTGTTCGACCTCGTGCCGTACCTGCAGGAACGCGGCATCCACCACGCGGTGGCGCACCCGCTCTCGGCGGTCAACGACCGCCTGACGGCCGAGCACTTCGAGCAGCTCCTGCTCCTCTTCAAGGTCTTTGAGCTCAACGCCGACCAGGATCACCTCGGCAACCGCACCCTGCGCCGCGTCCTGGACAGTCTCACCCCCGCGGAGATCGAACGCCTCGCCGACAAGCACGGCATCGTCCCGGCCTTCGACGAACCGTGGAAGAAGGGGCACCTCTCCGGCAGCGACGACCACAGCTCGCTCAACATCGGCACGAGCTACACCGAGGTCGCCGGCGCCGAGACGCTGGACGACTTCTTCGCCGAGGTCGTGGCCGACCGGGCCTACACCTCGGTCCGCCCGGCCAACCCGCAGACGGTGGGGCGCAACGTCTACTCCATCGCCTACCAGTTCTTCAAGGACAAGTTCGCGCTCGACCGCTACACGGGCTCGGACCTGCTGCTGCGGTACCTCGACCGGAGCCTGCTGAACGAGGGCTGCCGCGACTACGGCCTGCTGGAGCGCATCACCTTCGCCTGGAACAGCCGGCGCTCGCGCCTCTACGCCAGCCGCGTCGACGCCTCGGTGGCCAACCTGCTCCGCCAGGAGGCCTGCAAGCTCATCTACGAGGACCCGCGCCTCATGGCCATCGTCCAGGACGACGAGGCCGCCCGCGAGAACGGCGAACGCACCTGGTTCGCCTTCGTCAACCAGATCTCCAGCAAGGCGCTGAGCCACTTCTTCACCAACATCTTCGACCGGGTCGGGAACGCCCAGCTCTTCGACATCTTTCACAGCATCGGCAGCGCGGGGGCGCTCTACGCGCTCCTGGCGCCGTACTTCGTCGCGTTCAGCATGTTCAGCGCCGAGCGCAAGCTGGCCCGTCAGATCGGGCAGGCCTTCCTCGATCGCAACAGCGCCGCCGGCGGACACGAAGACACGACCCGGGTGGCCCACTTCACCGACACCTTCGCCGACGTCAACGGCGTGGCCCGCACCATGCAGCAGAACCTCGACGCCGCCGCCCGCACCGGCAGGGACCTGACCGTGGTCACCTGCTCCGACCGGCCCACCGGCCGGGCCGACGTGCGGAACTTCCTGCCGGTCGGCCAGTACGCGCTGGAGGAGTACCCGGAGCAGAAGCT
>CAZKKD010000164.1:0-8501 GCA_964553265.1 uncultured Planctomycetales bacterium
CACGGAGGCAGCGCGCGCCCGCGGCCTTCACGGCCTTGCCGATGGCGCGGTACATCTCCGCGTTCTCCACCGAGCAGGGCCCCGCGCCGACCACGATCTTCGGCCCGCCGAAGACGCAGTCGCCCACCGTGATGCGGGTGGGTTCGGGGTGAAAGTCGCGGCTCGCCAGCTTGTAGGGCTTGAGGATGCGCACCACCTCCTCGACGCCCTCGAGCGCCTCGAAGGGTTCGGTGAGAACAAGGTGGCTCGCGCCCTTGACGCCGATGATGGTGCGCTCCACCCCCTGCGAGAGGTGCACGCCGAAGCCGGCCGCTTCGACGCGGTGGATGACGTGGTCGATGAGTTCCTGGCCGGCGTTGGCGCGCATTACGATGATCATGTGCAGGTTCCTGTGCTGGCCGGTCCGGGGTCAGGCGGGCCGGCTGACGGGGCGGACGCGCTCGGCGCGCGGGTAACTGCCGAGGACGACGAAATCGTGGCTTCGCGACCGGAGTGCATCCAGTGCCGCGATGACGCCTTCGTCCTCAACGTGCCCCTCCATGTCGATGAAGAAGGTGTATTCCCAGGCGCGCTTGCGGGCCGGGCGGCTTTCGATGCGGGTCATGTTGACGCCGTGGCGCTTGAAGATCATGAGCGCGTCGGCCAGCGACCCGCTCTCGTGCTGCAGGCTGAACATGACGCTGGTCCGGTCGCGGCCCGACCGGCCCGCGGGCCGGTGCGAGAGCACGACGAAGCGCGTGATGTTGTCCGGCCGGTCCTCGATGCAGGCCTCCAGCACGCGCAGGTCGTAGATGGCGGCGGCGGCGTCGCTGGCGATGGCGGCGGCGCCGTCCTCGCGGGCAGCCATCTCGGCGGCGCGGGTGGTGCTCGCCACTTCGATCACCTCCACCCCGGCGGCGTTGGCGGCCAGCCAGTTGCGGCACTGGGCGATGGCCTGGGGGTGGCTGTGGATGCGCTTGACGTCCTTCAGTTCGCAGCGGGCCAGGAGGTTCTGGTGGATCTCGACGTAGATTTCGCTGCAAATCTTGAGATCGCACTCCATGAACATGTCGCTGGTCTGGCTGACGCTGCCCTCGGTGCTGTTTTCGACCGGAACGATGCCGTAGTCGGCGTGTTCGCGGCTGATGGCGAGAAAGACGTCCCGGATCTCGCGGCAGGGGATATGCTCCACCGAACTGCCGAACCGGCGGAGGGCCGCCACGTGGCTCCAGGTCCCGGGCGGGCCGAGGTAGGCGATGCGCGGGGGGCCCTCCAGCGCGATCATGGCGCTGATGATCTCGCGGTAGACCGCGTGCAGGCTGGTCTCGCCCAGGGGCCCGTCGCTGAGGGCGGCGATCTTCTCGTAGACGGCCTGTTCCCGGTGGGGGGCGTAGACCGGCAAGCCCTTTTCCCGTTTGTAGTTACCGATTTCCATCGCCACTCGGGCGCGCTCGTTGAGCAGGCGCACGATCTCCCGGTCGCAGGCGTCGATCTGTTCGCGCAGGCTGTCGAGATCCATCACTAGGTCCCGTCCCCTCGCATGCCTGCCCCGCGGTTTCGCGCACCCGGTTTCCAGCCCGGGCGCGTTTCCGTCCGGCGGCAGAAGATGCCGTAAGCCGTGAAATCATAGAAACAGGGGCGATCCTGTCAACCGAAAAGGGAGGGGCACGGTGCACTCAGGTCATGAGCCGAAGCGGGGCGTTGGCCAGTTCGGGGGCGGTTACTGGAGAACCTCTGCTTCATACTGGCCGGCTTCGAGTGAGTAGGGCGGTGTCGCCTGGGTGGAGACGTGGCCGTCGCAGTAGAGCCAGTTCAGGTTGCCATGGAAGATACGACCGTAGGCGGAGTTCGGTGCATTGGCATGAACGTAGTAGCTTTCGGCCACGCGGACGGGGGTGTCGTTCTCGAATGCGTTGGCCAGCATCGCGTTGGTGGTCGACATCCAGAGGTGGTAGTCTGTTTCCACCAGCATCAGCGTTTCTGAAGCCTTCTTCGCTGCTCCCATGCGCGACCAGCCGAGGAACCACGGTGTGCCGCTGGCGGCGGTCGCGTAGTACTTGTAGGTGTACAGCGGGTAGCCGTAGCTGACGGCCTTGGCTTCGACGGCGCCGGCGTTTCGCCAGGTCGCGCCGTAGTCCGTCGCATTGGCGCTCGCAAAGAAGCTGTCGGACGGGCACCAGGCGACACTGGCCAACTCGCGCCAGGCTTCGTACGCGTTTCGGCCCGCGCTCCAGGTGCCGCCGTGTTCCCCGTTCCAGTTGGCGATGGCGCCCTTGGTGGTATAGGGGCCGAGGTCGATGTCGAGGAGGTCCAGGACCGCCTGGTAATAGCCGGGGTTGTCCTGGTCGCCGGCGTTCGCTTCCAGAGGCATCTCGCACATGATCCAGTTGTCGAAGTCGTCAAAGTAGAACCGCATGCCGCGACCCATCTGGCTCAGATTGTTGATGCAGGACGAGCTGCGGCTGGCGTCCAGGGCGCTGCCGAGCGCCGGCAGGAGCAGCCCGGCGAGGATGCTGATGATGGCCACCACCACCAGGAGCTCCACGAGCGTGAAACCGCCGCGGCCTGACGGACGACGCAAGGTCTGTTGCATGCTCCGGCCTCCCCAGGCATGCCGGAATGCGCGGCAGCGCTCCAAAAGTAAGAGATAGTCTGCAGCCCCAACCATACCCCCCGAACGCCTTGGAAGCAAGCGGTATTGCCGGCATTGTTGATGCAGGGGTCGCCCGGCGGACGCGCAGCTCAGTCGACGAACAATTCGGCAGTGTCCTCATGCAGGAACATGGCTCGTTCCGCCTCTTGCCCGATTTCGGTCGAAAACTCCTTGACCGGCGGATCGCGGCCGATAAGATCCCACACCGTGGAAGGGGTGATTTGTCCGGTTGTGGTTGGTTTTCGCGGATCGGACTGTCCGAAACTGAAGTTGGAGAACGGCTTGATGTCGATCCGGAACGCATGCTTTCGGGGGTTGTGGAGCCGGGCGGCTTGCCTGTTGCCCGGCCTCCTCTGCATGCTCCTGCTGGCCGGGCCAGGGCTTCTGGCCGGGGAGGAGCCCCTCCTGCCGGACGCCGTGCTCGACACGATTCGGGACGCACCCACCGGCAACGCCAACCGCACGCAGCGGCTCGAAGAGCTCTTCGTGCAGGCCGGCGCCCCCGCCGCGTCCATCCGCCGACAGCCCATCAGCCGCGGCAGCGACGAAGTGAATGTCTGGACGGTCCTGCCGGGTACGCTGGAAGACGAGCCGACCATTGTTGTCGGGGCGCACACCGATGCGATGGACGGCAGCCCCGGCGTCATCGACAACTGGACGAGCTGCGTCATGCTGGCGGCGCTCTGCGGCGAACTGCGGGGATTGGAGCTGCGGCACACCTTTCTCCTGATCGGTTTTGCCGGCGAGGAGCACGGCCGGTGCGGGTCGCGCGCTTTTCTGGGCGGGACGGGACGGCCGCTGCGCAGCCGGATGCGGGCCATGGTGAACCTCGAGTGCCTCGGGGTGGGCCGGCTCCGCTCATGGGCAAACCGCTCGGCGGATGACCTGGAGGCTCTCCTGGAAGCATCGGCCGCGGAGGCCGGCATGCCGGTGGGCAGCCAGGTGCTCTTCGGGTACACGGCCGACAGCGTCTCGTTCCACCGCGCCGGCATCCCGTCGATGACCATCCACAGCCTGCCCGCGCCGATGCTCTCGGTCATCAACACCAGCGCCGACGACGGCCGGCATCTGGACATGGATCGCTACCGCGAAGCCCACCGACTGCTGACCGCCTTCCTGCTGCGGCTGGACCGCCACCAGGCGCCGCTGACGCTGGCCAACCGGCAGGCGGAGTATCGTCCGGTGCGCAATTCTGTCCTTGCGCAGGTGCGCGCCGTGCCGCCGGAAGCCGAGGCCGCGTCGTCCGGCGTGCGCCTCGAGCAGGTGCTCCCGGACACGCCGGAGTTCGTAGCGGGGTTGCGGCCCGGCGACGTGGTGACCGCCATCAACGGGCACGCGGTGACGCGCGTGGACGAGGTCCGCCAGGTCCTCAACACGCTCTACCGCGGCCACCCGGTGAGCGTCGAGGTCTGCCGCCCGGTCCGGCCGGTGAATCCCCATCTCCTCATCTCTCCCTGGGGCGGTCCGGTCGAGGACGGCCCGCTGCCCGAAGCGCCCCGCTTCGCGCTGGCCAACCGGCCTGCGGCTCCGGAGACCGCTGACGACAACGGCCTGCTGCTCGTCACCGTCGAGTACTGACCGAACCATTCCGGCCGTCCCGGTCGGCCCCGTCCGGCCCCGGGTGCGCCGCACGCGGGGGATCGCCTTCCCATGAAGATCGTGGTCGCGCCCAATGCGCTCAAGGGCAGCCTCACGGCCGTCGACGCCGCAGCGGCGATGGCGGCGGGGGTGCGTGCGGCCTGGCCGGACGCCGCGGTGGTCGAGGTTCCGGTCGCCGACGGCGGGGATGGCCTGGTGGACGTGTTGGCCGAGGCCCTCGGTGGGGAGGAACGCGTCGAGGAGGTCGACGGCCCGCTGGATCGTCCGGTCCGCGCCCGCTGGGCCTGGCTTCCCGACGAGCCCGCAGCGGTGGTCGAGATGGCGCTCGCGAGCGGCCTCGCCCTCCTCGACGACGCGGAGCGCGACCCCCTGGCCGCCACGACCCGCGGAACGGGGCAGCTCCTCCGCGCGGCGCTGGACCGGGGCGCGCGCCGCCTGGTGGTCGGCATCGGCGGCAGCGCCACCAACGACGGCGGCGCCGGGATGGCGGCGGCGCTCGGCGTGCGGTTTCTCGACGACGACGGCAATGCGCTCCGCGGGTGCGGCGCCGACCTGGAGCGGATCGCCCGCATCGACGCCGCCGACCTTCACCCGGCCGTGCGGGAGGCCCGCGTCGAGGTGGTCTGCGACGTGGACAATCCGCTCCTCGGCCCCCGCGGCGCGAGCCGGGTGTACGGTCCGCAGAAGGGCGCGTCGCCCGACGACGTCGAACGCCTCGAAGCCGGCATGGCCAACCTCGCCGACCGCATCGAGGCCGACCTCGGCGTCGATGTGCGCACGCTGCCGGGCGCGGGGGCGGCCGGCGGACTGGGCGCGGGGCTGCATGCCTTCCTCGGTGGCGCGCTCCGCCGGGGCGTCGACGTGGTGCTGGATCTCGTCCACCTGGACGATGCGCTGGAGGGGGCGGACCTGGTCCTCACCGCCGAGGGTGCGCTCGACAACCAGACCGCCTACGGCAAGGCCCCCGCCGGGGTGGCCCGCCGCGCGCAGGACCGGGGCGTGCCGTGCCTCGCCATCGCCGGCGCGGTCGGGGAGGCGCTGGACGAACTCCACGCCGCCGGCATCGCCGCGGCCTGGAGCCTCTGCCCCCGGCCCGCCCCGCTCGAAACCGCCATGGCCGAGGCCGCCCCCTGGCTCCGCCGCGCCACCGAGCAGGTCGTGCGCGCGTTCCGGGCGGGACGGGACGCGTCCTGAATGCGCGTGCCGGCCGGGCAAGGGTTTTCGGTGGGTATTTCGGCTCCGGCGCTTGCATTTCCATCTTGATCTGTTCTGATCCATACTGCCGGTTCGCCGGGTGCGGGCCGGGGGATTCGGCCGGGGCAGGGATCGGCCGCTTGCTGCGGCCTCGCAACTTTCGCTTGGAGGGCAGGGCATGGCGAAGACGGACTTCTGGATTCGGGATCTCAACCTCGGGGCGCTCGCCGTCGACGCCGGCGGCAAGACCGTCGCCACCGTCACCCAGCAGGGCTACGTCGACTGGACCCTCCGCACGCCGGACGCGGAGGGGAAGCTGGTCACCTATCTTGAGAAAGAAAGCCACCTCTGCTACGTGCGAGGATTGATCTTCCGCCTCCACATGCCGCATCTCTGCGAGACGATGGAACGCATCGAGCACCGCGTCGAGGACGGCGGCCGGCGCGTCGTGCTGGAGGGCCATGCCTACGGGGCCGGCGGGGCTTTCCGCAGCGAAACGCGGGCCGAGCTCTCGCAGAACGAGCAGACCGGCGCCTTCGAGTGGGCGCTCTGCACCGAGCTCCACGTCCAGGGCAAGGAGCCGATCAAGCGCGACTGGGTGGAGTACAACAACGTCTATCCCGCACGCGCCGGCTGCTGCATGCTCTTCGAGCCGCAGAAGCGCTACCGCTGGACGCTCATGACCGACGCCGAGGGCCGGGTCTGGCAGTTTCCGCACCAGCACCAGCTCCACTACAAAAAGAAGATCAACGAGCTCACCTTTGCGCCCGGGTCGGTGGCCGGCTTCTTCGGCGAGCCGGACGGGGCCCCCGTCGTCATCGTCGACGAGAGCTCGTTGCCGCCCGACTGGGCCATCTGCGACATGTACTACGATCTCCATTGCGGTGCACGTCCGCAGGGCCGGTTCCAGCCCGGCGAGGTCTACCGCTTCGTCCACCGGATCCGCTATCTTTCGCCGGAGGAGTCGCGCCGCTTCGTGGACCGGGCCGTGCGCATTCCGTACGCGGAAGAGGACTACCGCACCCACAGCTATCCCCGCCTCGCGCTGGGGCGCAACGCCTTCGACACGCCCGTCGCCATCGACGACGAGGACGACGCCAGCGCCTTCAAGCCGGCGCCGCCGCACAAGGTCTGGGACCGCGACACCGGTCCCGAAGGCTGCGGCAGCCTGAAGCTGACCGCCGACGAACCGGGCGAACTGGTCTGGTCCGCCGAACCGCCGACCCAGATCCCCGCGCAGACGCGCCTCAACCTGCGCGCCATCGTCAAGACCGAGGGCGCGACCGGCAAGGGCATCTTCCTGCGCGTGCGCTACCACACCTTCGTCTGGCACCCGCAGCCGCACGTCGAGTGGGTCAGGACGCTCGAATCCGTGCCCGTCGCCGGCGCCACCGACGACTGGACCGAGATTGCCGTCCCCGCGCTCGAGGTCCCGGAGGAGCACTTCGACTACCTCGTCTGGATCGACGTGGTCCTCGACGGCCCCGGCACGGCCTGGCTCACGGACATCGACGTCGACCTGCAGTCGACCGCCGACGAAGAGGTGCCCGCGCCCGATACGCCCGAAAACCGCCGCACGCCGGTCAACGCCTGACGCCGGGCGGTGCTGCCCGACCCTCCCCCGGCAGTTTCCGGCAGCGAACCTCTTGCCCAGCGGACCGGCATCCGCTAGAGTATTTCCGAGCAATTGCTCAGATATAGCCTCGGCTCCTGATGCCGGCGGTGTGCGGCCGGTTGTTGTCTCGGAAGGATGCGGTGTTGGCGATGCGTCCGGATGCCCCCATTCCCGAAGGCCACCTCTTCCGCATGACGGTGCTGATGGAGAACGATGCGCGCGCTGGACTGGATGCGGAGCACGGCTTCGCCGTCCTGGTCGAATCGCCGGCCGGCAAGGTCCTCTTCGACACCGGGCAGACCGGTTGCGTGGTGGCGAATGCGGATCGCCTGGGGATTGCGCTGGACGACCTCGCCTGCATCGTGTTGAGCCACGGACACTACGACCACGCCGGGGGCCTCCCGGCGGTGTTGGAGCGCTGCCCGGCGGCCCGCGTGGCGGCGCACCCGGACGCGTTCCGCCCGAAGTGGTCGGCCGAGCCGGGCGGGGGCTGGCGCGCGAACGGGATGCCGCTCACCCGCGACGCCACCGAAGCGTTGTGCGCCGGCGTGGTCGAGACCCCCACCTGGACCGAGCTCCTCCCCGGCCTCTGGTGCACCGGCGCCATTCCCCGCGACAACGGGGTCGAGACGCCGGCCGAGCGCTTTCACGTCGGCCCCCCGACGGCGCGCGAGCGGGACCTCTTCCCCGACGACCAGGCGCTCGTGGCGCTCCTGCCGGATGGACTGGTCCTGCTACTGGGTTGCGCGCATGCGGGGGTAGCGCATACGCTGGCGCAGGTGCGGCGGCGTTGGCCGGGCCGCCACCTGCGGGCGCTCATCGGCGGCATGCACCTCGGTGGCGCGGGACCGGAGCGGATGGCGGTGACGGTCGAGGCGTTGCGCCAGGCCGACCCGGAACGCATCGCCGCCGGGCACTGCACGGGGGCGCGCGCCCTGGAGGCGCTTGCGTCCGCCTTCCCCGGCCGCGTGTCCGGGTGCCCGGCCGGCGCATCGTGGCTCTGGTGAGGAGCGCGCTCAAACCGCGGGTGGCCGCCGGCCACCGGCGACACAGACAACCAGGGGATTCCCATCGGGCGTGACGGCGAAGCAGCGCGCGCTGTCCGTCCGCCGACCACCGGGACAACAGGAGCGACAACCATGGACAACCGGCATCTCATCGACGAATTCCGGGTGCAGTTCACCCCGAACTACATCCCCCAGGGCGACGAGGAGACCATCTTCCGCGCCGCCTTCGCCTCGCGCATCCCGCTCATCATCAAGGGGCCGACCGGCTGCGGCAAGACGCGTTTCGTCGAGCACATGGCCCACGAGCTCGACCTGCCCCTGGTCACCGTCGCCTGCCACGAGGACCTGACCGCCGCCGACCTGGTGGGGCGCTTCCTCTTCCGCGACGAGGAGACGCAGTGGCACGACGGCCCCCTCACCCTCGCGGTGCGCTACGGCGGCATCTGCTACCTCG
>CAZKKD010000165.1:0-8492 GCA_964553265.1 uncultured Planctomycetales bacterium
ATCGGCCGGTCGCGAAGACGAAGTAGATCAGGACAATGCCCCAGACGCGTTGCGTGTCGGTGGCCAGGAACGGCAGCGCAAAGTACCCGAGGCAGACCACCGACCGCAGAAACCAGAACGCCGTCCAGATGCGCGTGGTTTCGCGGCCGTTGAGGATCAGCAGCCCGGCAGGGTCGGCGAGGGCGGTGAGGTGGATCGCCGCATAGAGGAAGCCCGACTGCGTGTCGGTCGCCCCGTAGTGCAGCGCAAAGAGATAGACCACCTGGTCGGTGGTCAGGCCGAAGCCGCAGGCGTTGAAGAAGGCGTGCCACCGCAGGCGGCGCTGCGCCGCGCGCTGCACCCGACGGGAGAGACGGAGAATCATGGGGGGTCGGCCCGGGGCCGTTCCTTTCCGTAGGGGCGGCTCAGCGGAAGCCGAAGTCGTCGCGCAGGATGCGTTCGAGCGGCTCGGGCTTGCGCATGCGTTCGCGCTTCTTCTGCAGCACCGTCGCGTAGAACGACGGGAAGCGCTGGAGGAGCTGCCGGAAGGCTTCCTCCCCGATCTTGAGGACCCGGACGTCGGTGGCGGCGCGGACCGTGGCGGTGCGGGGGACGCGCTCGAGGGCGGCGATCTCGCCGAAGATGTCGACGTCCTGCAGAACGCCGAGCTGGTGCTCGTCGGCGTCGAGCGCCTCGACCGCGCCGGAGAGGAGCACGTAGGCGGTGCGGTCGTGCGCGCCCACGAGGATGATGTCCTCGCCGCGGCTGTACTGCTGGATCTCGCCGGATGCGAGCGAGCCGAGCAGCGCCGGCGCGGTGCGTTCGGAGAAGAAGTTGACCAGGTTGTAGAGGTTGGCTTCGCCGATGGCCGGGAGGTCGTATTCGCGGTAGAGCGCGTCGGTCATCGCGAAGAGGGTCAGGTCGGTCTGGGCGCGGACCGTGGCGCGGCGGCGGTTGTCGTCGGCGAGGATGGCCTGTTCGCCGAAGAAGTCGCCGCGCTCGTAGTCGTTGACGACCGCGTCGTCCTTTTCCGCGGCGGCCATGCCCCGCAGAAGGATGAAGAAGTCGGTCCCCAGCTCGCCTTCGCGGAGGATGATCTGGCCTGCCTTGTGCCGCTCGATCCGGCCGCGGTCGAGAAGCCGGCCGAGTTCCCGCGTGGAGAGGCGGTCGAAGAGGCCGGTGGCCTTGAGCGTCTCCAGCCAGGTGCTGCGGCCGCGCTGGGTGCGGGCGCGGGTGACGACCACGGTCTGCCCCTCGCGGGCGACGCGCAGCCCGTGGACCCGGCCCTTGCTGGCGGCGACGTGGTTGATCCAGACGCGCTGGCGGATGGTGGCCGGGAGCTGGGCGAGGGCCTCGGGCTCGGTATGGAGCGGTTTGCCCCCCGCTTCGTGGACGATCATGTCCGCGTCGAACGCGAAGTTGAGAAGCCCCTCCAGCCGGTCCGGCGGAAAGACCCCGTCGTCGGCCAGCCGGCCGAGGCGCTCGGGATCGTAGAAGGTATCGCCCGAAACCGCGACGCGGAAGGCAGTGCCGCGCGCGGGCCGGTAGGCGAACTTCACCCCGATGGTCGGGATGCTGTGGAGGCCGTAGTCGCATTCGACCAGGGCGTTGGGGATGCCGGGGATGGGCGTCTCGCGCCCGGGGCGGAGCTCGACGAAGTCGTAGAGCCCGCGGAACTCGTCGGCCGGGATGCAGGTGACGGCCTCGGCCTTGCGCAGAAAGCTTTCGTGGATGAGCCGGGTCGTCAGGACCGCGATGCGGTCGCTGTCGAGGATGCGCTGATACAGGCCCGCGTCGTGGTCGCCGTGCGCGTGGGTCAGGAGCACATGCTGGACGTCGCCGCGGCTGATGCCGAGCTGCCGCATGCGGGTGGTGGACTCCGCGACAAGGTCCACCGCCACGCCCTGCCCGTGGAGCCAGACCACCGTCGAGGTGGTGAGCTTGCCCGGCGAGAAGCCGGTCCCCGACCCGAGGAAGGTGACGCCCAGCTCCGGCGGGACGAAGGGGGTCCGCCGGCGGGGGGTGCGGTCGGGGGGCGGCTCGTTGACGCGCATGTCGATGACCGAGGTCTCCCCCCGGTGGGCGAAGCGGAAGTAGCACGCCTCCTTCTGCGTGATGCGCACCACGCGCTTGCCCTTGCGCAGGCGGGCGACGCCCTGGTCGTCGAAGAGAACGAAGTCGACCTTCTCCTCGATGGCGGCGGCCGGGTCCTCGGGGTAGGCGCCGAAGACGTTGCACTCCCGCCGCAGGAGCCGCGCACGGACCCAGGCGCGGGCGAGGGCGGCGTGCCGGCCGGTGCGGATGCCCTCTGCGTCGCGGAAGGCGGGGCTGACGCGGCGGACGATCCCCTCGGTGCGGCAGCCCGCGGCCACGGCGTCGGCGAAGGCGCGGTCGGCGGCGCCGTGGCGCCCGATGCGCTCAAGGATGGGCCCGAGGCGCGCGCGGTCGGCCTCGTGGCGCAGCCGCGCGCGCGCGGCCGGCGAGGGAGCGTCGATCTCCGGCCCGGCGAGCAGCACCCCGTCGGGGAGAAAGCCGAGCACGAGCTCCAGGTCCGACGGGCCGTGGAGCGTCTCGGCCAGGATGCGGAGGATGCGCTCGCGCTGCTCCTCGGTGCAGACGAAGCGGAACTTGTCCTCGGTCCGGTCGCGGAAGAAGGCGATGAGGTAGAAGAGGAACTCGATGTCCAGCAGGTTGCGCCCCTGCCGCAGCGTGCGCAGGGTGAGGACGCAGAAGTCGGGGAAGCGCTCCTTGCGGATGAGCGGCTTGATGACCTCCGACGGGCTGCCGACCAGCACCTCGCCGAAGCCACGCACCGTCAAGAGGGTCGCGTTCGGGACCAGCTTCGTCTGGACGAAGGTTGCGGATTCGCCCGACATCCGTCCTCCCCGCGTCGGCGGCGTGGCGCCGTCGACACTGCTTCGCCCGTCGGCCGGCGGGGCCAGCCGGGCGGGACTCAGCGCCCCTGCATGCGCGCGGCGATGTGGTCGAGCAGCACCTCGCCGCGCTCGTATGTCTTCGGCGTCTGGACCCCGAAGACCCAGTTCTTGTACCGGGTGACAATGACACGCCCCTGCGCCGGGTCGCGCGCCCACCAGACCAACCGCCGGTCGGCGGTGCGCTTGGCCTCGTAGTCGAGCCCGTTGAGCTGCAGGAAGGTGCGGTAGTCCTTGGCGGTGCGCCGGGCGTCCTCCTCGTCGAAGTGGCCGATGATGAAGACCTCGGCGATGTCGCCGGCGCCGGGGGCGCTGGCGAAGATGGCCGGCGGGAGGAAGTCGTAGTTGAAGGCGTAGCCCGGGGTCACGCGGCTGGTGGAGGTGTCCACCCCCTCGACGGCGAGATACTCGAAGCCGCGGGGCGGGCGGCTCTCGCCCGGGATGCGCCCGGCCATGCCCCGGCCGATGGCCACGAGGTCCGGTGCGGCGGCGGCGGAGCCGGTGTAGATGATCTTGAAGAAGAAGAGCCCCTTGTAGAAATAGAGCACCCGCTCGGTGGCCACGCCCTCCACGCCGACGTCCACCGGCCGCGCGCGCCCCTCGAGGCGGTGGAGCTTGCGGCCGCGGTGGTAGTGATAGATGCCGCTGGCGGAGAGGGGCTTCTCCATCTCGTAGCTCTCGATGGTGAGGCTCGGCTCGTCCTCGCCGGTGCGGACATAGTCGGCCGCCGAGAGGAGGTGGAACCCGTAGTTGCGGATGAGGTTCGCCTCGGTGCCGATGTACTTCTTCAGGTTGCGGCCGGCGTAGTGGCGGATCCCGTCGTCCGCCATCCGCCAGCCGGGCAGGGTCTCGGCCTCGGGGAGGAAGGAGTCCCCGCCGATGATCGGCATGCGGAACGGCAGTTTCGATCCGGAGCAGCCGGCCGCAAGGACGGCAATCACGAGCAGGCTGACGAGCAGTATCCGGTGCATGGCCGCCTCCGTCCGGGGCCCTACTGGGTCCGCTTGATGATGTGGAAGCCGAAGGGCGTCTCCACCACGCCGCTCACCTCGCCGACCTCCAGCTTCCAGGCCGCTTCCTCGAACGCCTTCGCCATCGCCCCGCGGCCGAAGGCGCCCAGGTCCCCGCCCTTCGCGGCGCTCGGGCCGTCGGGGTGCTCGCGGGCGAGGGCGGCGAAGTCGGCGTCCGGCTTGCGGGCTTCCTCCAGGAGGCGCCCGGCCTCGGCGCGGGCCGCCTCCTTGGTGCGGGTGATGTTGTCCCCGGCGCGCTCGGCGCCGGCGTAGCTGATGAGGATGTGGCTGGCGGCGATCTCTTCCGGGCCTTCGGGAATGGGCTCGACGAGCTCGTCGAGCGGCCGGACGAGCTGCTTGCCCTGCCACTCGCTCACCCGGTAGGCCCAGCCGGCGGTGCGCTGGTTGAACCGCTGCGCATCGGTCCAGGCGGTGAGGACGGCGTCCTTGCGGGCAAGCTCGGCGTCGTCCTCTTCGCCGGTCATGCGGCGGACCTGGCTCACGAGCGCGCGGTCGGGGCCCTGCGCTTCGGCGATGACGTAGTAGTCCGTCTCCAGGGGCGGGGTGTCCTGTCCGGCGTCTTCCACGGCGTCCGCGTCGGCGGGAGGCGCCGTCTTGCCCACCCGCAGGCGGTAGAGAAGATGCTCGCCGGTGCGGGCCGCGTGGACGCCCAGCCACTCGACGTCGACCGCGTCGGCGGGCTGCATATCCTCGGCCCGGACGCGCGCGAGCGCCTCGAGCGTGGAGCGGACGGGGTAGTCCTTCGCGCGCTTGCCCTCGGGGATGTCCTGGAGGACGGGCTTGTCGTCCTCGCCGCGGGCGATGGCGTAGGTGGTCTCGTCCCGGGTCACCTCCACGCGCTGGATGTCGGCGGCGGTGGCGGGGACGAGGACGCTGTCGATGTAGTCCGCCGGTGCGGCCCCGACATTGAGCATGTTTTCGGTGATGTAGACCGCGCCCTCGTGGATGCGGCGGACGTAGACGCCGGCGCCGCGGCCTTCGCCGGCGGAGGCGCCGACGACGAAGCCGGTGAGTTCCTGGTCGTCTTCGCCGAGAAACCGCACCTCGGTCGCGTCCGCGGCCTCGTCGGCGACGCCGAGCGCGTCATGCCGGTCCGCGTCGCGGGTGGCGAGGTCGGCGCAGCGGATGTCGAGACTCTGGACCAGGAGGCGGTTCACCTTCTCGATGGAGGCGGGGTAGTCATTGCGTTCGCGCAGAACGAACTGGTCGGTCGCGACGCCGTCTTCCGTCTTGCGGACGAGGGTGACTGCCTCCTCGCCGGAACGGATGCGGATGGTGTGGACGCGATCGGGATCGAGCCCCTGGATGAGGAGCTGCCCCCGGCTGAAGCCGCCGCGGTCCGCCCGTCCGCCGCTGTAGACGGCGATGGTAAGAATCAGGAGCAGCGCCGCGACGATCGCGAGCGTGCCGAGCTGTCGGGAGTTGATGATCATGGCTGGTTCGATTCCTTGCCTGTTGCCCCGTGATGGCCGCCGCCCGGCGCGGTTGCCCTGCGGCGGCGCGCAGTCCCGTCAGGTGCGTTGCGCCGCATAGCGGCGCGCGCGGCTGGCCCGGAAGAGGGCCAGGCCGCATGCGATGAGCAGAATGACCGCGGGCGCGGCCGCCAGGTTCCAGAGGCGGACCTCCCGCTTCAGCGCTTCCACCCGCTGGCGGCGCTGGTTCTGCAGGCGCCGGATCTGCTGCTCGGCGTCGCGGCGGCTGGCTTCGAGGCGACGGATCTTTTCCATCGCCTCCTTCTCGATGAGGGCGGCGTTGTCGCCGCCGGAGCCCTCGCGCAGGCGCGAGAGTTCCGCATTGAGGTCCTGGATCTTCTTGTTGAACTTTTCGATCTCGGCGTCGGTTTCCTTGGCCGCTTCGGCCCGGATCCGCTCCACCACGGTGAAGGGCCGCTCGAAGCGCCCGCGCGAGCGCACCGCCACCAGGTCGGACGACCCGCCGAGCACATCCACCGCGTTGAGGAGGAAGGTGGCGTTGTCGCCCTGCTGGATGGGCCCGAAGAGCTGATGATTGCGATAGGCGATCATGTCGCTCATGAAGTCAACGTCCGCCACCACCAGGAGGCGCGCACCGTCCGCGGCGGTTGTGCGGGCCGGCAGGCGCTTCGCTGGGGCGTCTCCGCCATCCGCGTCCGCCTCTGCACCGGCGTCCTCGCTGTCGTCCTCCGGTGTCGCTTCCGCAGCGTCCGCCGCGTCCCCGTCTTCGTCCTCGCCGTCCTCGTCGTCGGGGAGGGCAAGGCCGTCGGGGAAGTTGCTGCCGAAGGCGCCGCTGACGAGCACGGCCAGCGGGCGGCGGTCGCTCATCTCGCCGGCGACGCCCTCGCGGATGGCGTCGGGGTTCGGCTGCATGAGTTCGAACGGCGTCTGCGGCCGCCAGAGCCTGGCCGCATCGCTGGTGGAGAAGAGCGCCTCCACCTGCAGGCCCGGCGCCTCGGTCCGCCGCAGCGCCCCGGCGTAGAGAACGGTGACGTTCTCCAGCTGGTCGGTGATGATCGACTTCGGGCTCATCTGGTCGCCAGTGAGCTGCAGGTAGGCCGGGAAGGGTTCGGCCGGCGCGTTCTGCCGGAGGGGCACCTTCACCGCCAGCGCGTCGTCGACGGCGATCGCCCCGGGGATCAGTTCCACGCCCCAGCGCCGCAGGAGGCGGTTGAGGTCGCTCGCCGCCTTGTGCTCCATCGCGGCATAGGGGTTGCCGGGCTGCTCTTCGGGGCGGTCCTGCAGGCAGTGCGGATCGACGAAGACGGCCAGCCGGCCGCCGCCCATCAGGTATTGATCCACGGCGAAGAGCTGCTCTTCGGAGAGTTCCTTCGGGTGGATGACGAAGAGGTAGTCGAGCGCGGCGTCGACGGCGCCGTCGGCCACCTCGGCGCGGACGACCTCGTACTCCTGGCGGAGGTGGGTCGTCACCAGCCACGGCTCCTCCATCGTGCGGCCCTGCATGCGCATCATCTGCGCCATGTAGGGCGAGACGTCGCTCCCGAGCACCGGCAGGCCGGAAAGCACGCCGATGGTCTTGCGTTCGCGTTCCATGAGCCCGCTCACCGTCTTGGCGACATCGTACTCCACGAAGGCCTGGCGGTCGGGGGTGAAGAAGTCGATCACCTCCTCCTTGCCGAGCTTGGTGGTCGCCACGAGCCCGAAGAAGAAGCTCTCCTCCTCGGTGATCTGGAAGCGCTTGAGCCCGTAGCCGAGCGCGTCCTGCTCCGCCTCGGAGAAGGGCCGCGGATCGATGACCTCCAGCGAAATCCGGCCGTCGCTGCGGCGGACGAACTCGCGCAGCAGGTCCCGGACGTACCGGAAGTAGGTGTTGTAGAAGCGCATCTGGTCCGACCCCTTGGTCGCCGCGGTGCGGGCGTAGTAGAGCTTGAGGTAGACCGGGGTCGAGAGCTTGTCGAGGATGCGGTCGGTCCCCTCCGAGAGGGTGTAGAGGTTTTCGTCGGTCAGGTCGGCCACGCGCGTCGTGCCCACCGCCTTGCCCGCCAGGAGCGCGGCGCAGACGGTGATGAGCAGGATGCAGATCGCGGCCAGTGCGGTGCGAAGGGTCGGATGCATCAGGCGGCCCTCCTTTCGTCCAGCATCACCATGTTGGCCCAGAGCCAGCCGGCCGTGAGGAGGAGGAAGAAGATCACGTCCCGGATCTCCACCACGCCCCGCATCAGCGACTCGAAGTGAATCTGGAACGAGAGCCCCTCCAGCGCGTCCAGGAGCCCCTGCGGCGCGTCGTAGCCGGTCAGGAAGTCCAGCGTCGACGGGTGCCCCAGCACCAGGAACGCCCCCCCGGCCACCACCCCCAGGACGAAGGCAATCACCTGGTTGCGCGTCAGCGCCGAGAAGAAGCTGCCAATCCCCAGATACGCCCCCGCCAGGAGCGCACAGGCGAGGTAGCCGGTGGCAATCGGCCCCGGGTCCGGATCGCCGAGGTAGGCGACCGTCACCACCATGGGAAAGGTGAGCGCCAGCGCCAGCAGCAGCATCGCCCACGCGGCGAAGAACTTGCCCAGCACCGCCTGCGGGGTCGTCACCGGCAGCGTGAAGAGCAGCTCCACCGAGTTGCTCCGCCGCTCCTCGGCCCAGAGCCGCATCGCCATGGCCGGCACCAGGAAGAGGAAGAGCGTCGGCATGTTCTGGAAGAAGATGGCCAGCGACGCCTGCCCCGCCTCGAACCAGTTGTCCTTGAAGGTCAGGTAGGCGCTCGCAAAGATGAAGATGACCAGGAAGACGTACGCCAGCGGCGTGCGGAAATAGCTCACCAGCTCCCGCTTGAAGACGGCGCGGAATCCGCTCATGCCGCACCTCCCGCCACCGTGACGGCGTGCCCGGCGGTCAGCTTGCGGAAGATGGCGTCCAGCGATCCGCCCTCCTTGCGGCGGATCTCTTCGGGCGTGCTGTCGACGAGGACGGCGCCCCGGTCGATGATGATGATCCGGTTGCAGATGGCGTCCACCTCCTCGAGAATGTGGGTCGAGACGACGATGCACTTCTCCTCGGCCATGCGCTTGATGAGCATGCGGACGTCGTGCTTCTGGTTGGGGTCGAGCCCGTCGGTCGGCTCG
>CAZKKD010000166.1:0-8474 GCA_964553265.1 uncultured Planctomycetales bacterium
GTCTCCACGAGCTCGCGGACGCGCTCGCGGCCCTCGGTGACGAGGAGGCGCACCCGTTCGGGATCGCACAGCCCGGCGCCGGCGGCGAGGGTGTCGGCCACGTGGGCGTCGACGTCCTTCGCGTCGAGCGCCGCGGCGATGCCGCCCTGGGCGTGGTAGGTGGCGCTCTGGTGAAAGCCGCTCTTGGTCAGAAGCACCACCGCGGCCCCCGCGTCGGCGGCGGCGCGGGCCGCCGCGAGTCCGGCGAGACCGCTGCCGAGGACGAGCACGTCGGCGGCGAGCGCCGGCACGCTGTGGAGATCCGTGGAGGTGAGGTAGCGGGGGGTCATGGGGTGTCCTTGTCGGGGTGCGCGCCGGGCGGAGGCGGGGCGTCGGGATGGTGGAGGTCGAGAACGGTGTGCTCGGCGGTCTCCTCCGGGCCGCGGCCGGCCATGCGTCCGTCGAGCGCGGCGAGGAGCGCCTGCGGCGTCTGGAAGCGGTCCGCCCGCCGCTTCTCCATCAGCCGCCCGATGAGCCCGTCCACCCAGGCGGGCGCGCTGCCCCCGCGCTCGGCCACGGTGGGGGCCGCCCGGTTGCGGATCGCGTCGATGAGCTCGTGCAGCTTTTCGCCCTCGAAGGGCGGCCTGCCGGTGAGCATGTGGTGCCAGGTGGCGCCGAGGGCATAGAGGTCGCTGCGGATGTCGGCTTCGCGGGCGTCGATCACCTGCTCGGGCGGCATGTAGTGCGGCGTGCCGAGGCCCACCCGCCCCTGGGTCTTCCGGCCGAGGCCGCTGTCCTCCAGCGACTTGGCAAGGCCGAGATCGGTCAGCTTCGCGGTCCCGTCCTTCGCGAGCAGAATGTTGTCCGGCTTGATGTCGCGGTGGACGAAGCCGCGTTCGGCCGCGTGGCAGAGCGCCTCGGCCATCTGGCGGACGATGGCGGCGGCGCGGGCGTGCGGCAGCGCGCCGCTGTCCTCCAGGACCTCGGCCACGGAGCGCCCGTCGACGAACTCCATCGAGAGGTAGTAGATGCCGCGGACGTCGCCGACGTCGTAGACGCGGACGATGTGGTCGTGCTCCAGGCGCATCCCGAGCCGGGCCTCGCGCAGGAAGCGGCTGACCGCCTCGGGGTCTTCGGCGCGGTGGGCCTGGAGGACCTTGAGCGCGACGGTGGTCTCCTCCCGGGTGTCGACCGCGCGGTAGACGGTGCCCATGCCGCCCTTGCCGAGGACCGACTCGACCCGGAAGCGCCCGAGCCGCCGCCGCGGCAGCACCACCGTCGAGGCCGGCGCGCAGCCGGCGCAGTAGACCTTCTCCCCGTCGCGGACCGCGCCCTCGTGCTGCAGCTCCCATGCGCCGACGGTGCGTCCGCAGCGGCCGCAGCGGGGAAGGGTGGCGGTCTCCTCGTCGTCCTCTTCCAGAAGAAAGGTGACGGCGAAGACGTGCTCGCCGGCGGCGATGGTGTCGCCGTCCTCGAGCGGGGTCTCGGTGACGCGGCGGCCGTTGACGAAGGTGCCGTTGGAGCTGTCGAGGTCGCGCAGGATGGCGGCCCCGCCGTGGAGGGTGACCTCGAAGTGCCGACGGCTGAGGTGCGGATCCGGCAGCGCCACCTGGTTGCGGCGGCCGCGGCCGAACGCGGCACCGCCGTCCGCCCCGAGGGGAAGGCCGCGTCCCGGGGCCGGGCCCTTCATGGCGGTGGGCTTGACGGGCATGTCGGGCCTTCCGGATCCGCGTCCGGAACGCCGGGCGCCGCCTGTAGCGTGGACGAGGCGCGCCCGGGATTCAAGGCGCCAGCACAATTGACCCCCGGGCCGCGGCGGCCTATACTGGGGGCACGCCGGGCAGGTCCCTCGGCCGGCCGAAGAGAGGAACGGGTCCATGCATGTCTCGGTCGTCGTGTTTCTCGGCAGCACGCTCCGCCCCGACGAGGTGCGCGGGCGGCGCGTCCTGGAGGTCGGGGCGCTGGACGTGAACGGCTCGGTGCGGCCCGTGGTCGAGAACGCGTTCGCCCCGGCGGAGTACGTGGGCGTCGACCTGGAGGCCGGCCCCGGCGTGGACGTGGTCTGCCCGGCCGAGGACCTGGTCGACCGCTTCGGCCCGGACCGGTTCGACGTGGTGCTCGGCCTGGAGATGCTGGAGCACGTGCGCGACTGGCGCGCCGTCATCCGCCAGTGCAAGCGCGTCTGCGCGCCGGGCGGGGTGCTGCTCTTCACGACGCGGTCGAAGGGCTTCAAGTACCACGCCTACCCGTACGACTTCTGGCGCTACGAGCCGGAGGACATGGCGCGGATCTTCGGCGACTGCGAGATCCTGGCCAACGCCGCCGACCCGCAGGACCCGGGCGTCTTCGTCAAGGCCCGCAAGCCGGCGGACTTCGCCGAAGCGGACCTGGACGACATCGCCCTCTACTGCATGGTGACCGACCGGCGCGAGACCCGCGTGGAGGACGCGCACTTCGGCGATCCGCACTACCGGAAGATCCAGGCCAAGCTGTGGCGGCGCGACCTGCGCAAGCGCGTCCGGCACAAGCGCAAGGCCCTCGCCCGGGCGCTCTTCGGCAAGGCCACCTGATCCGGCCGCACCGCCGGCGCCTGCAACGGAAAGGCCCCCATGCCGCGTCTCCGCCTTGACCGCCGCAGCGTCGCGGTCTGCTGCCTCTGCATCGCGCTCGCGTCGTGTTCGGGTGGCGCGGAGCCGGATTCGCGCATGGGCGCCATCGCCCACCTGGCCGCCCGGGGCATCGCCTACCGTTGCGAGACCCGCACCGACCCCCGACCCCTTGTCATCCACATCGTGCAGGTGCCGCTCGGGACGCGGGATCTGCGCGTTCGCGGCGTGGTGACCGCCGACCCCGACGACGCGGGGCCGGCCGAGGCGACGCTTGCCTCGCCGCTGGCGCTGGCCGAGGCGGCCGGGGCGCTGGTGCTGGTCAACGCCAACGCCTTCGGTGCGCTGCCGAACGAGGACGGCTCGACCCCGCCGCACTGGTTCCCCGGCCAGCCCGTCACCGTGCTCAGCCTCGCCGCGGCGGACGGGACGCTCCGCAGCCCGCCGGAGCCGCCCTACACCGGCTTCTGGATCGACCGCGACGGTACGCCGCACTGCGGCCTGCCCGCGGACCCGGCCACGGTCCGCGACGGCGTGGCGGGGTTCAACCGGCTCCTGCGGGACGGGAAGGTCGTCCCCCGGCCCGGCGGGCCGACGCACCCGCGCACCATGGTCGGGTTCGACGCCGACCGGACCACCCTCACCCTCGTCGTCGTCGACGGGCGGCAGGAGGGCGTCAGCGAAGGCATGACGAGCCGCGAGCAGGCGGCGCTCCTGCGCGAACTCGGCTGCGCGGAAGGGGTAAACCTGGACGGCGGGGGCTCGAGCGTGCTGGTGGCCGCCGACGGGGCGGGCGGGTATGTGGTGCTCAACCGCCCGAGCACGCGCGTCATGGGGGTCTCGGCGCCGCGCCCGGCGCCGGCCGCGCTGGCCGTCTCGCCGAACTGACCATTCGCCGCAACCACGGAACCGGAGGAACACACCGCATGCTGGTCTTTCCCGATCACGCCCTGGCGCCGCAGCGCGTCTTCTGCATCGGCTGCAACTACGGCGAGCACATCCGCGAGATGGGCGGCAGCTTTTCGGAGGACGACCAGTGTGTCGTCTTCATGAAACCGGCGACGAGCCTGGTCGCCCCGGATGCGACGGTGCGCCTGCCGCGCGACCGCGGCGCGGTGCACCACGAGGTGGAGCTGGCCCTCGCCATCGGCTCCGGCGGCCGCGACATCCCGGAGGCGGACGCGCTCGGGCACGTCGCGGGCGCGACGCTGGGGATTGACCTTACCCTGCGGGACGTGCAGGCCCGTCTCAAGGAAAAGGGCCAGCCGTGGGAGCTCTGCAAGGCGTTCGACCAGAGCGCGCTCCTGGGCGCCTTCGTCCCCGCCGACGCGGCCGGACCGCTGGACGCGGTGGAACTGATCTGCACCGTCGACGGCGAGGAACGCCAGCGGGGCCACACCGGCGAGATGCTCTTCGGCGTCGCGCGGATCGTCTCCATCCTCAGCCGCACCTGGGCGCTCGTCCCCGGCGACGTGGTCTACACCGGCACCCCGCCCGGCGTCGGGCCGGTCAATCCCGGAGAGACCCTGGTCGCGGAAAGCCCCCAGCTCGGCCGCTGGTCCTGGACCTTCGCCTGAACGGTCCGCGCCGGCGGCGCCACCCCGGCGCGCGCCCCGCCGGTCGCATCCGGAAAAGCCTTGCAATCCGCCCCTGGTGCGGGTGAAACGGTGCCGGGAGCGGTGCGCCGCGGTTCGGGAGCGCGCCGCCGCGCAGCGCCGCACGGACGGAGCGGCCGGCCGCGTTGGCCAGCCGGACCGGTTGCCGAAGGGAGTCTTCTCGCATGACCTCGCGTGAACGCATGTTGATCGCCCTCGACAACGGGCGCCCGGATCGCCTCCCGTGCCAGGTGCACGGCTGGATGCAGTACTACCTGAACGCCTACCTCGGCGGCATCGACGAGTGGGCCGCGTTCGAGCGCTTCGGCATGGACCTCGCCATCTACCGCAGCCCGCGCTTCGAATACGCCGAGGCCGACCTCGCCGCCTGGCGCTGTGAGCGGACCGACCTCGGCGCCGACGCCGACGGCAACCAGCGCTGGGAGGAGACCATCACCACCCCGAAGGGCACGCTCCACCACGCCGGCGCAATGAACGCCTACACCGGCTGGACGACCGAATACCTCATCCAGACGGAAGCCGACTTCGAGGTCTGGAACGCGCACGTTCCCGTGCCCGTCGGGGCCGACTTCACCCCCATCCGCGAGGCGAAGGACCGGCTCGGCGACCGGGGCATTCTCCGCAGCCATCCGTTCAGCCCCGGGCAGGGGAGCCCCTGGCAGAGCTTCTGCACGCTGTACGGGACCGAGCCCGCCATCCTGCTCGCCATGGACGAGCCGGACCGCCTCCACCACATGCTGGAGGCCATCGTCCAGAAGACGCTCCGCGTCAGCCGCCTCTGGGAGGGGACGCCCGCCGACATGGTGGAGGTGGGCGGCGGCGCGGGGTCGAGCACGGTGATCAGCCCCGATCTCTACCGCGCGTTCGGCCTCCCCTACGACCAGCGACAGAACGCGGTCTTCCACGAGGTGGGGATCAAGGTGGTGAACCACTTCTGCGGCGGGCTGATGCCCATGCTCGACCTGGTGGTCGAGAGCGGCGCCGACGGGCTGGAGACGATGACGCCCCCCGGCATGGGCGGCGACTGCAACCTGGCCGAGGCGTCGCGGCGGGTGGGCGACCGGCTCTTCTTCATCGGCGGGTTCGACCAGAACGCCGGCTTCGAGCACGGCGCCCCCGCCGAGGCGCGGCGCCTCGTCTTCGAGTGCTTCGAGGCGACCCGCGACCACGCCGGCTATATCTGCTGCCCGTCCGACCACTTCTTCCACGGCGACCCGGCGTGCCTGCAGGCCTTCGCCGACGCCTGCCGGGAGTGCACCTACTGAGAGCCTATCGGGCTAGACTCTGAGCCGGCGGCGGATCGGTCGGCGCCCGTGCCTTTCGGGCGTCCGAACCGGGGATGGGGCTTGACACGGGCGGATTCGGTTGTATTCTGGTCGTTGTTAATGCATTCGGGAGGAAACCCCTGTCCAAGACCGTTACGCTTCGACTCGATGACGAGATCTATGCGCTCTTCCGCTCCTATGCGAAGAACGACAACCGGAGCCTTTCCAACTTCATTGAAACCTCGGCCCTGCGCTTCATCCGCGAGCACGAGTTCGTTGACGACGCGGAGATGGCCGAAATCGAAGCGGACGAAGGGCTCCGCGAGAGCCTGAAGCGCGCGCATCGCGATGCGAAGGCCCGCAAGGGCCGCAAGGTTACATGAGCTACGATCTCTTCGAGACCGAGGAGTTCGGCAAGAGCCTGAAGCGCCTGGCGAAGGAGCACGCCGCCTTTCTCCGCCGAAAGCTCGACGGGTATGTCTATCCGCAGCTCCGGGACGAACCGCATTTCGGGCCGAACATCCGGAAGCTCAGCGGTTACCATCCCGACACCTGGCGCTACCGGATCGGCCGCTTCCGCATCTTCTATCTCGTTGACGAAGAAGAGAAGACCGTCTTTCTGCTCATCGCCGATGATCGGAAACGGGCTTACCGGTAAAGGGAGGTTTCCATGAGCCGCTGGTACGCCAAGACGGTGGACGAGGCGCTGCGGGACCTGGGGGCGGACGCGAAGCGCGGCCTCGCCCCCGACGCGGTGCGCGAGCGCCGCGAGCAGTACGGCCCCAACGAGCTCACCGACACCGGGGGCAAGAGCCCCTGGGCCATCCTCCTGCAGCAGTTCGCCAGCCTCATGGTGCTCCTCCTCATCGCCGCCGCGGTGGTGAGCGGCTTCGTCCTCGGCGAGTGGCGGGACATGGGGGTGATCCTCGTGGTGGTGGTGCTCAACGCCGCGCTCGGCTTCCGGCAGGAGTACCAGGCCGAGAAGGCGATGGAGAAGCTGAAACAGCTCTCCGTTCCCACCGTCCGCGTCCGGCGCGGCGGCGAGGCGGCCGAGGTGGCGGCTACCGAACTCGTTCCCGGCGACGTGGTGCTGCTGGAGGCGGGCGACTTCGTCCCCGCCGACTGCCGCCTGCTGGAAGCGCCCAACCTGCGGATCGAGGAGTCCAGCCTCACCGGCGAGGCCGCCCCCGTCGGCAAGTCCACCGACGCCCTCCCCGACGAGGAGGCCGCCCTCGGCGACCGCCGCTGCATGGCCTACATGGGCGCCGCCGTCAGCTACGGGCGCGGCGTGGCGCTGGTCACCGCCACCGGCATGCGCACCGAACTCGGCCGCATCGCCACCATGCTGCAGGGCGCCGACGAGGACGAAACCGTTCTGCAGAAGAAGCTGGACCACCTGAGCAAGCTGGTCGTGGCGCTGGCGTTCGGGCTCATCGCCGTGGTGACCCTCGAGGGGTGGCTGCTGCAGGAGATGAGCCTGAAGGCGCTCTTCCTCACCGGCGTCAGCATGGCGGTGGCCGCCATCCCCGAGAGCCTGCCCGCCGTGGTGACCATCAGCCTCGCGCTCGGTGCGCAGCGGATGCTCCGCCGCAACGCGCTCATCCGCCGGCTGCCCGCGGTCGAGACGCTCGGCTCGGTCACCGTCATCTGCTCGGACAAGACCGGCACCCTCACCCAGAACCGCATGACCGTGATGGAGGTCGAGAGCCCCGGCGCCGACCTGGACCTCCCCTCCGCGCCGCAGCGCCGCCGCCGCCGCCTGCGCGAAGCCGTGGAGGCGCACCCGGCCGTGGCGCTCACGGTCGCGGCCGGGGCGCTCTGCACCAACGCCACCATCCGGACCGGTGAGGGGGAGAGCGACCACTTCGAGACGGTCGGCGACCCGACCGAGGGCGCGCTGGTGGCCGCGGCGTGGTGGGTGGACTGGACCAAGGATGCGCTGGAGGACCGCCTCCCCCGTGTGGGCGAGCGCCCCTTCGATTCCGAGCGCAAGCGCATGAGCACGCTCCACCGCCTCCCCGACCCCGGCGCGGACGTGCCGGCCCCGCTCCGGGAGGCGTTCGACTGGCTGCGCGCCAACGGCGACGGCGCGGTGGTGGCCGCCAAGGGGGCGGTCGACAGCCTGCTGGGGGTCTGCAACCGCATCTGGACCCCGGACGGGGTGCGCGCCCTCGACGCCGCGGCGCGCGAGCGCCTGGAGGCCGCCCACCGCGCACTCGCCGGCGACGGCATCCGCGCGCCCGGCGTCCCCTGCCGGCCGGCCGCCCCGGCCGCGGGGGCGGACGCCCTGGAGCGCGAGCTGATCTATGTCGGCCTCGTCGGTCTGCTCGATCCGCTTCGCGAAGAGGTGCGCACCGCCGTGGACACCTGCCGCCGGGCCGGGGTGCGGCCGGTGATGATCACCGGCGACCATCCGCTCATCGCCGGCAAGATCGCCTCCGACCTCCACCTGCAGAACGCGTCCGCCCGGCGGACCGGCGTCGAGGTCGCCCGCATGGACGCCGCCGCCCTCCGGGAGGAGGTCGAGGACGTCTCGGTCTACGCGCGCGTCGCGCCGGAGCACAAGCTGCGCATCGTCAAGGCGCTGCGCGACAACGGCGAGATCGTGGCCATGACCGGCGACGGGGTGAACGACGCCCCCGCCCTCAAGCAGGCCGACATCGGCGTGGCGATGGGGATCACCGGCACCGACGTCTCGCAGGAAGCGGCCGACATGGTGCTCCGCGACGACAACTTCGCCACCATCGTCGCCGCGGTCGAAGAGGGCCGCGTCATCTACGACAACATCAGCCGCTTCGTCCGCTACATCCTTTCCAGCAACCTGGCCGAGATTCTCGTCATGCTGCTCGCGCCGTTCTGCGGGATGCCGCTGCCGCTGTTGCCGGTGCAGATCCTCTGGCTCAACCTGGTGAGCGACGGGCTGCCGGCGCTTGCGCTGGGCGTCGAACCGGGCGAGCCCGGCGTCATGGAGCGCCGGCCCCGCAGCCCGGAGACCCCCATCTTCACCC
>CAZKKD010000167.1:0-8456 GCA_964553265.1 uncultured Planctomycetales bacterium
ACGGTTGGTGATCGGGGATGCTGGAATGGATGTTGTGCGTCACCACGCCGTACCAGTCCCGGTCGTACAGGCGCTCGTCCCACCAGCCCTTATTGGGGTGGCCGCCGTAGTTGAAGGGGGTGCGGGACCAGGTCTTGTACTGGCCGGTGGCCTCCAGGTCCCGGTGGTACAGCAAGGCCGCTTTGCGGTCGTGGCCAGTAGTGGCTTTGTAGGAAGTATTGAGCGTGGAAAACGCGTGCCAGCGTACCGAACCGTCGGCATAGACCTGGTTGCTGCCGCTCGGCAGGCCGCCGACGCCATGGGGGATGATCCGCATGGCGCCGCTGTAGTAATTCGCCGTCCCCTCCTGGACAAGGAGATCCGCCATGAGGATGTCCACCGACGGCTGCTTCATGTCCTGCAGGCGCAGGGGCCAGAAAGGGGCGCGATTGCGGTATCGGCAGTTCAGTCGGCTCTCGTTCGAGGATCCGCCGCTGTACTGTCCCGGCCAGGCGGCATAGCCGACGACGGTGTTGCGGTAGAAGGTCTTGCCCACGACGACAGGTCCGGGGCCGCCGGGCATCTGCGAAGGCCGGAACCGGGTGTCGAAGCCAATCCCCGGGCAGACCTGCACCCCGGGAAGCGAGACGCGCCTGGAACCGACGTCGTACTGCCAGGGGGTGTCCAGATAGTTGGCGGCGAAGCGGCAATGCGCGTTGCCCGCGATTGCGGCGTCGGCTTCGGCCTGGCTGAAGGAGGACTTGATGTTGGGGCCCGCGAGGCCCATGATGCAGTAGGCGCCGTTGTTGAGCTGGGGCAGCGCGCCGTCGTAGTCGCTCGTGAACATGTTGGCGCCGAGATAGAGCTGCTTGAAGTTGCCCATGCAGCTCGTCCGCTGGGCCGTGTCGATCGCATTCTCCAGCGCCGGCAGCAGGAGCGCCGCAAGCACACTGATGATCGCGATGACCACCAGAAGCTCGACGAGTGTAAACGCTGATCGGTGAGCGGCCGGCATCCGGTCGGCCCGCGGCATGCGTCCGTCCTGCGCGTCCATATCCACATCCCCGGCTGCGACCGTCGTCGACGAGCCCGGCAGACAAGCGGGACGATGGGACGGCCTCGATACTTCACCTTGCCTATACAGTAATGCATATTGATCTGCCAGGCAAGGCTTTTCCGGCCTCAGACGCTCAGCATCTCGTTCAGGTCGAGGAGCTCCTTCGGGATGCCCTTCTTGCCCTTCCAGCTCTGATCGAGCTTGCCGATGCGCACCGCGTGCTTCACCAGGCCGACCATGGCGTCGCTCTTGCCGTCGATGAGCGCCTGGACCGCGGCCGCGCCGAGGCGGCTGGCCAGGACGCGCTCGAACGCGGTGGGGCTGCCCCCGCGCTGGAGGTGACCGAGAATGGTGACCCGGGTCCGCGCGCCGAGGCGCTTGCCCACGCGCTCGGCGATGGCAAAGGCGCCGCCGGCGTCGTCGCCCTCGGCCACGACCACGATGGCGCTGCTCTTGCCCTTGGCGAGACCTTCCTTCAGCTTCTTGGCCACGTGCTCCTCGCTGGTGGGCGTTTCGGGGATGAGCACATCCTCCGCGCCGGCGGCGATGCCGGCCTCGAGCGCGATGTAGCCGGCATGCCGGCCCATCACCTCGACGAAGAAGATGCGGTCGTGGCTCGCGGCGGTGTCGCGGATCTTGTCGATCGCGTCCATCGCCACGTTGATGGCGGTGTCGTAGCCGATGGTGAAGTCGGTGCCGGCGATGTCGTTGTCGATGGTGCCGGGCACGCCGATGATCCGGATGTCGGACTCGCTGGCCAGGGCGTGCGCACCGCGGAAGCTGCCGTCGCCGCCGATGATCACCAGTCCGTCGATGCCGTGCCGGCGGAGCGTGGCGAGGGCCTTCTTGCGCCCGGCCTTGGTGCGGTATTCCTGGCAACGGGCCGTCTTGAGGATGGTGCCGCCGCGGCTGATGATGTTGCTGACGCTGCGCGGCCCCATTTCGATCACATCGTCGTCGATAAGCCCCTGGTAGCCGCGGAGGATGCCGCGGACATCGATACCGTGGAAACAGGCCGCGCGCACCACCGCGCGGACGCACGGATTCATGCCCGACGAGTCGCCACCGCTGCAGAGAACGCCGATGCGCTGCACCTTGCTCGCCTTGCGCTTTGCCATGCAACTTCCTCCGTCCGTTGCGCGTCAGTCCGCAAAATAGGGCGCGAAGCGTTCGCGCGCCACATCCGTCTCCAGGGCGTCCTTGCCGAAGCCCGGTTCGCCGCCGGCGGCCGCGACCGCCTGTTGCGTTTCCTCGTAGGCCGAGAGCACGAGGACCGGCACCTCCCGCGTCTGCGGGTCGGCCTGCATCGCCTCGACGAGGTGGAGGCCGCCCTCCTGGTCGGCGCCGAGGACGCGGTTGCCCACCACCAGGCGGTAGCGGTCCCCGCGCAGCGTTTCCATCGCTTCGTCGACGCTCTGCACGTTGTCGACGTCTTCACATCCCACCGCGCGGAGCACGCGTTCGATGCGCGGGCTGTCCAGGCCGCAGTGGCCGACGAGCAGTGCCTTGCCGGGCATGGCGTGATTCCTTTCGTTTTCGAAACCGTCCCCTTCGGGCGCACTCTACCGCCCGCCGTCGCCTGTGGCAACAGGTTTCCGGTCCCCGCACAGGCGCCCCGTCCGCGCCGGGGAGGCGCATGCAGAGGGGCGGCGGGCATGCGCTTGCACCGGAGCGGACCCGGTGCTATACTCCCTCCGCCCGTCAAGCAGCCTGCAGGAAGCATGGCCGCAACGTTGCACCGAACGAAAGGAATCCGATGCCCGTCGCCATCGCCCCGTCGATCCTTGCCTCCGACTTCGCCTACCTCGCGAGCGAAGTGCAGCGCGCCGAAGCCGCCGGCGCCGACATGCTGCACTGCGACGTGATGGACGGCCACTTCGTCCCCAACCTCACCATCGGCCCGCCGGTCGTGCGCTGCCTGCGCAAGGTGACGAACCTCCATCTCGACTGCCACCTGATGGTCTGCAACGCGGACGAGTTCGTCGAACCGTTCGTCCAGGCCGGGGCCGACGGGATCACCATCCACATCGAGGTCTTCCCCGAGCCGGAGCCGGTGCTGGAACGCATCGGCGGTTTCGGCAAGGTGCGCGGACTGACGCTCAACCCGGATACGCCGGTCGAGACGCTGGCGGGGCACCTCGACCTTGTCGACCGGTTGCTCGTGATGTCGGTGCATCCCGGGTTCGGGGGGCAGTCGTTTCTGCCCGAGACCTACGACCGCATCCGCGCCATCCGCGACCTCGCCGGAGACCGGCCCCTCGAGATCCAGGTCGACGGCGGCGTGAACGCCACCAACGCCCCGAAGCTCATCGCCGCCGGGGCCACCAACCTGGTCGCCGGCACCAGCACCTTCCGCGCCGAGGACATGGCCCGCGCCATCGCGGACCTCCGCGGCGCGTGAGGCCGGTCAGTCGTTGGCGGCTTCGGGCGGCGGCAGGAGCGTGTCCGGGGCCACCGCGTCGGCGACATCAAACGGGCCGATGCGGGTGCGCCGCAGCGCCGTCATGGTGGCGCCGCAGCCGAGCGCCTCGCCGAGATCATGCACCAGCGTCCGGACGTAAAACCCCTTCGAGACCGTCATGGCAAGGCGGAGCGTTTCGCCCTGCCGGCCCGTGAGCGCAAGCGCATGCACGGTCACGGCGCGCGGTTCGCGGTGCACCGTCTTTCCTTCGCGCGCGTACTCGTAGAGCGGCCGACCGTCCTTCTTGAGCGCGCTGTACATGGGCGGGGTCTGCTGGATCGCGCCGCGAAAGCGCTCGAGCGCGGTTTCGATCGCGTCGTCGGCAAGCGGCGGCACCGGGCGCTCGGCAACCACGGCGCCGGTGCGGTCCTGCGTCTCGGTGGTGACGCCGAGGCGGAGTTCGGCTTCGTACGCCTTGGGAAAGGCCTGGAGCTCGTCGAAGAGGCGCGTCGCGTTCCCGGCGAAGACAACGAGCAGCCCGGTCGCCATCGGGTCCAGCGTCCCCCCGTGCCCGACCCGGCGCAGCCCCAGCCGGCGCCGCGCCACGGCGACGACGTCGTGGCTGGTCATCCCCTCCGGCTTGTCGACCAGAAAGACCCCCGGAATGCGCCCGAGGAGCGACGCCGGGCGCTCGCGAAAGCGGCGGCGCAGCTCCGGCAGCGGGATCGACGGCGGTGGCGTCGGCACGGCGGCTCCTTCGGTCGCGGACGGAGAAGAGGCGTCAGTTGCCCGTCTTCGCTTCGTGGAGGGTGACGAGGAAGCTGCTGTTGCCGGTCCAGCTGGCTGGCGGCAGAACGAACCACTCCACCGCGCCCGTCCCGAAGAGCGCATTCACCCCCTCGCCGTGATGGGCGTAGTACTCGGTAAAGACGGCGCGGTCGTGGTTGCGCCGGTTGGTGAAGTTGAGCGAAATGTTCGCCTCGGCCGCTTCGCTGGGCGGGGCGGTGGGCATGTCGCTGCCGGCCTTGATGTAGGACGTGATGCACCACTCGTCCTCGCCCGGATTCGGAAAGCGGCTCTTGCCGTACTTCGGCGAATCCGGGGTGAAGGCATGGCCGCTGCCGTCGGTCATGTTGGCGGCGTTCGGGCACCACATCAGGTCGAGCGCAATGTGCCCCGAGTCCACCATGATGCCGGCGTTGATCGGGCCGTTCTCGTAGGCGATGTCCGAGCTCCAGATCTCGTCGCCGCCGACGTACTGGTTCTGCGGCATGCGGTAGAAGTCTTCGCAGTAGAGGACGCAGCCCTGGCCGATGTTCTTGAGCGTGCTGCGGCACTCGGAGCGCCGGGCCGCCTCGCCCGCCCCGGAGAGCGCCGGGAAGAGGAGCGCCGCCAGCACCGCGATGATGCCGATGGTGACCAGAAGCTCGACCAAAGTAAAACCGCCCGCGTGTTTGCAGTCCGGCCGGAAGGAGGATGGCGTCATGCCGGCTCCTTTGCGCGGGCGCCGGGGGTGCGGTCGCCGCCGCAGATGGTGAGGACGGTACGCTCCAGCGCCAGCGCCGGATCGCCGCCGGTGTCGTGGATGGCGGCGAGGGCCTCGGTGAGCGCGTCGAAGCCGCGGCGGATCTCGTCCAGCCGGTAGCGCTCCCCCGCGCGGAGGATGGCCTCGGCCCGCCAGGCACGGCCGCCGAGGTGGGGCTCCAGCTCGGACGGGCCGCCGCCGCGTGCGGCCACGTCGTGCGCGCGCCAGAGCGTCGCCAGGGTGCTCCGCAGGCTGCCCATCGCCATGTGCACCGCGCCGACGAGGTCGACCTTGCGGCCGCGCTGATCGGTGAGCCCCTGCCGGATCATCCGCCGCGCCACGGTCAGGGCCTCGGCCGGGTCGCGCGCCTCGACGGCATTGGAGAGCTCGAAAAAGCTGAGCGCCATCGCATCGCCCATGAAGGTGCGGACGGCCGCCTCGTCGATCTGGCCGGCGCCCGCCGCGAAGAGGGCCAGTTTCTCCAGCTCGCCGGCCAGGACGCCGGGCTCGGCCCCGTGGATGGTGAAGAGCATCCGCGCCGCGTCGGGGGTGAGGTCGAGGCTCCGGTCGCGCGCCCGCCCGCGAAGCCACGGCAGCGTGTCGCGCTCGTAGCGGAGCTCGGGGCAGTCGAGAAGGAGCCCGTGCTTGGCGAGCGCCTTGCCGCGTTTGGTGCGCCGGTCGAGGCGCTCGCACTCGAGGGGCAGGTACATCCCGTCGGTCGGGTCGGCGACGTAGTCGGCGAGGGGATCGTCGCGCTTGCCGGCGGACTTTCCGTCGCCGTCGGTCTCGCCGCCGCCGCTGCCGCCGGGGAAGAGAAAGCGGTCCGCCCGGCGGACCACCACCAGCTTCTCCGTGGCGAAGAGGCCGTGGCTGACGAGTTCGCCGAGCACGGCCTCGATGCGCAGGGGGCTTTCGGACGGGCTGGCCGGCCCCTGGTAGGCGGCCACGCCGGCCTCGGGGCGCGCGGCGCGGAAGGCGGCGAGGAGCGTCTCCACCGTCTCCCGGCGGAACCACTCCTGCCCGCCGTGGACGATGGTGACCGGGGCCGGATCCTCCGCGCGGGCGCGCTTCAGCGCCGCCTGCCATTCGCCGGCCGTGGTCTGCTTGCGTCGGGCCATGCGGCAGGGACCTCCGTGCGGGCGGCGGACGGGCGGGCCCGTCGCCGCTGCGATGCGCGTCCGCCGGCGGCCCGGATCAGGCGGTGGCGGCGTCCGCGGGCGTCTCGACCGGACCGCAGAGGTAGTCGAGCATGCGCGCGAGCGTCGGACGCAGTTCCTTGCGCGGAACGATGGCGTCCACCTGGCCGTGCTCCAGCAGAAACTCCGAGGACTGGAAGTCCTCCGGCAGCTCCTTGCGGATCGTCTCCTTGATGACGCGGGCGCCGGTGAAGCCGATGACCGCCTTCGGCTCGGCCAGGATGACGTCGCCGAGCGCGGCCCAGCTGGCCCAGACGCCGGCCATGGTGTGCTTGGTGACGATGGAGAGGAACGGGAGGCCCGCGTCGCGGAGACGGCCGAGCGCGGCGCTGGTCTTGCTCATCTGCATGAGGCTGTAGAGCCCCTCCTCCATCCGCGCGCCGCCGCCGGTGCCGGAGACGACGATGAGGGGGGTGCGCTCGGCGATGGCGTCTTCGGTGATGCGGCAGAACTTCTCCCCCAGCACCGACCCCATCGAGCCCTGCGCGAAGAATCCGTCCGAGGCGCCGAAGGCCACCCTGCGCCCCTCCAGCGCGCCGAAACCGCAGAGGAAGCTGTCCGGCTCGCCGGTCGCCTTCCAGTACTGCTGCAGCTTGTCCTGGTAGCTCTTGCGTGCGCGGAACTGAAGCGGATCGACGCTCAGCAGGTTGCGGTAGCGCTCCTCGAAGGAATCGGGATCGAGCGTGACTTCCATCCGGCGGCGCGCCGAGATGCGGTGATGGTGGTCGCAGTGGCGGCAGACGCCGAGGGCCTCGTCGAGCGTCTTCTTCATCAGGATTTCGCCGCACCCCTCGCACTTGGTGGCGTGCGCCTTGCCGCCGCCGCTGGTCTGCTCGCGTTTGGGCAGTCCAAGGCGGCGGAGTCCGTCCCACGACAGCGCCATGGCGTTCTCCTGTCCGATTCGGTTGCGGGGCGCGTCCGCCGGGCGGCGGTCAGTCCCCGTGCACGATGACTTCGACGTCCGTCCAGCAGGCCTGCCCGTCGGGGGCGTCCGGCAACAGACGCTCTTCCGGATCGGCGCCCGGCAGCAATTCGCGGACGAGGGTGTCCAGCACCCGCGCGTCGGCGACCACGATGCCCCCGGCGCCCCCCTCGATCAAGTCGTCCGCAAGGGGGCGCAGCCGCGCAGCCACCTCCGCGGTCGTTTCGCCCATCGGGGGGGCGAAGACCCGCGGATCGGCCCGCCAGCGTCGCAGGGCCCGGGCGTGGCGCAACCGCACCTCGTCCCAGAGTAGCCCCTCCCAGGCCCCCGTGTCAAGGGGGGCGAGTTCCGGCCGGAACCAGAGCGGCAGCCCCATCGCCTGGCGCAGCGCCCGTCCCGTGGCGCGGCCCGGGTCGACCGGCGGCGCATAGATCCCCTCGGGATCGAAGGTTTCCAGCTCCGGAACGATGGCGCGGATCGCCTCCAGTTCGTCCGGTTCCGGCGGCAGCGGGGTCCCGCCCTCCACGCGCCCGGTGCGGGTCCACGCGGTGGCGGCCTGGCGGACCAGTAGCAGGTGGACGCCCATGGGGGGGGTCTCCCGGCGGGAGCGGGGGCTACGGGGTGTGTTCGTGCTCCGGTTCGGGCCGAAGCAGAATCTCCACCTCGCTGCCGATGCGGCGGTCCCAGAGCCGCTGGCGCTGCCCGCTCTGGTACATCCGCTGCCGGAGCTGCGCCACGGCCCAGTCGCGGTAGCGGCTCCGCTCCTCGGCGGGCAGCGAGTTGAACTCCGCGAAGGTGGGCACGTTGCGGCCCCGGAGGACGAAGAACTCGAAGCCGTCCCCGGTGGGGCTGACCTCGGTCGGCTCGCCCACCACCGTCTCGGGCTGGATCAGGGCCGGGGCTTCGCCACGGACCTCGTAGAATCCGCCGGTCTTGCTCTCGAGCTCCACCCCTTCGGTTTCGCCTTCCAGCACCCGCTTGCGCAGCGTCCCGATCATCTGTTCGGCTACCGTGCGGGCGCGTTCGCGGACGATGCGCGTCTCCAGGAGTTCCCGGAACTCGGCGTCCTTCGCCGGATCCCGCCGGGCGCCGGGTTCGTAGGCGAGAATGCGGATCTTGAAGACGCCGACGTCGTTGGCCAGATTTTCGGGGCGCTGCCCGCGCGGGCCGCCCTCGATCCGCGCGTTGTAGATGGTCTTGAGCGCTTCGATCCGGCTCGTGCGTTCGGCCGCGTCCTCGCTGTCGTTGAGGTCGCGCCGCAACTCGCCCAGCTCGGGGCAGTCTCCGACCGTCTCGTGAACCTCCAGCTCCTCGGGCGTTAGCAGCCCTTCGTTCGAGACGCCCACCTCCAGGTGCCCGACCTCCGCCTCGCCCGC
>CAZKKD010000168.1:0-8415 GCA_964553265.1 uncultured Planctomycetales bacterium
GGCCGGTTGTGTGCGGCTCGGCTACGACGGGCGGGGCGGATTCCTGCCCAACCCCTGGGGCAGGCTCCGGCCGGGGCCGATCCCCTACGGCAGCTGGACCCCGGCCGGGCACCCCTGGAGCGGCGGCTTCGGCGGGCAGACCGAATACAATTCCACCCGCCTGCGCCCGTTCGAGTGAGACAGGAAGGCGGGGCCGGCGTGCGGGTCGGGGACGAATCCGGCAAACGAAGAAGGAGTCTGAGGATGCGAATCGGATGGGCCGGTGGCCTTGAAGGCAGGGCGTGCGGGCGCGGACGCTTGTGCGAAAGCGGTCGCGCCTCCTCGACGCCCTCCTTCCGCGATCATGGGTTTACCTTGGTGGAGCTCCTGGTGGTGATCGCGATCATCAGCGTGCTGGCGGCGCTTCTCCTGCCGGCGCTGCAGAACGCGCTCGCTTCGGCGCGGTCGATCGAGTGCGCCGGCCGGATGCGGCAGAACGGGCTGGCGCTGTCGATGTTCGGCGGCGATCACGACGGCATGCTCACCCGCCGCGACGACCACACCAGCGGCAATCACCCCTCGACGGGGCCCAACACCTACGTCAAGTCCCCCTTCGTCAACCCGTGGACCGCCGAGCCGTGGGGGCTGGGGTCGCTCTACCTTGAGAACTACGTCGAGGACTACCAGGCCTTCTACTGCCCGGCGCGGAGCGACACCGACGACGTCGCCGCGTTCCGGTACGGACTGGGCGGCGTCGACGGCTGGCACGGCAACTACGTTGCCAAGTGGCCCCAGTTTCCCAACGTCTCTGTCGGGTCGGGCTGGATCCGCTGCGGGTACGTGGTCGCGACCAGCAACCGCTGGTACCACAACGGCGTCCTCAAGGCGGACCTGGCCCGCTGGCAGTCCTTCCGGAGCGCCAGGCCCGACCGCATCCTGGTGGGCGAGCCGTGCTGGAAAGAGGGCGCCCGGTTGCTCGGCTTCAGCCACCAGACCCATCCGCCGACCTACAACTTCATCGCCTTCGACGGGCGGCTCCTGGTGCAGCCGGACCCGGAGAACCTGATGGAGTCCTACTGCAACTGGCAGAACGGCAACCAGCCGCTGGCCGGTGTGAGCAAGTACCACTGGATGAACACGACCGACACGAGCTGGCTCTACTTCGTCCAGACGCGGGCGGCGGGCTGGAGCCACGAAGAGTTTCTCGACGGCATCCTCTGCACGTGGCGCTGACGGAGCCGTCCACAGGAGAGGGAGGAAGCAACCATGCAGGCGGAGCGGGGCGGTGCGCTGAAGTGCAGGGCAGGTCGGTTGCGGTCCGGCGCTTTCACCCTGGTCGAGCTCCTGGTGGTGATCGCCATCATCAGCGTGCTGGCGGCGCTCCTCCTGCCGGCGCTGCGGGGCGCGTTGGACGCGGCCTACGCCACGCAATGCGCCAACCGCCTGCGGCAGAGCTTTCTCATCCTGGCGGCCTACGACACCGACAACGGCGTCCTGCCGAACATGGGGCAGGGCAATAGCCTGCATCACACCCACAGGCTCTCCGCCGACCGCCCCTGGGAAGACCCCTGGTGCGACCACGCCATCCGTCCGTACTGCGAGGACCCGTCGGTGCTCTACTGTCCGACGCAGTTGGCCCGCGACCTGGGGCTCACCGCCACGCGGACCATCACGGTCAACGGCGTCAGTACCGGTGAGCAGGTGGCCCCGACCGCGGACCCGGCGCCGCTCTTTCGGGACGACCGCCCGTACTACGGCTACCGCTTCAGCAACTCGCTCCTGCCCCAGGTCATGAACAGCGGCGCCCAGAATCCGACGCGCGTCAACGCCATCTTCGCGCTCTGGCGTTCGTGGGATGCGTACCGCGGGTGGCAGCACGCCTACAGTGACGACCGCGAGCGCGCCAAACCGCAGATCCTCAGCCAGATGAACCTGATCCAGGACCGGCCGGATACGATCCTCGCCATGGACGCCATCGCCACAAACCGCGATTCCGACGGCTTCCGCGAGGGATCGCACCTGCGGGCGGGCATCGATGCCGAGGCCGGCCTGGTGAGTGCGCTTGACGGCAGCACGCTCGTCTATTCCGGCGACGGCTGGCGCTACCACAACATCCTGCGCATCGACGGGCACGTGGACGGCTACGGCAGCCCCGGGGGGCAGCTTCTCTTCCGGCCGTGCGCGGCGGCGACACACATCGTGGGCAAGTACCGCGTGCCGTACGAGTAGTCGCCGGCCCGCAGGCGGAAACGACAACAAGGACACGGACGCCATGAGCACATCCCGGCAGACCGCCCGCCCGGCGGGGAACGGCAAGCGCTTCAGCAAGCGCGACCGCGTGATGGACGCCATCACCCGCGGCATCGTGGAGGGCGACTACCCGCCGGGGACCCAACTCCCGCTTCGGGCCGAGCTCGGAGAGCGCCTCGGCGTCACCACCGTCACGCTGCAGCAGGCCTTCGATCAGCTCAAGGCCGACGGCTTCGTGGTGACCAGGGGGCGCTGGGGAACCTTCGTCGCCGACGCGCCGCCGTGTTTCCACCGCATCGCGCTCGCTTTTCCGGGCCGGCCGTCGGATCCGGCGCGCTGGTCGCTGTTCTGGCATGCGCTGACCGAGGCGGCCGCGCGGCTTGAACATGCGCAGGACATCCGCCTGGCCTTCTATCATGATGTCGAAGCGCCGCCGGAGAGCGAAGGCGCCAGCGCGCTCCTGGCCGACATGCAGGCGCGGCGGGTTGGCGGGGTCATCTTCGCCCAGCCGCCGTACGCCTTCATCGGCACGGAGCTGCTGGCCGACGACGGGCTGCCGCGGGTGGCGCTGATGAGCGAGCCGAACGAGCACTTCCCCCACGTGGCGGCGGTCTACCCGGACATCGACGCGTTTTACGAGCGGGCGGCCGACCACCTCGCCGCCGAGGGGCGCCGGCGGATTGCGCTGGTCACGCTGCCCCGGCGCGAAGGGGCCGATGCGGCGGCGCTTCGCACCGCGCTCGGGCGGCACGGACTTTCGCTTGCGCCGCAGCGGGTCCTCACCGCGCCGCTGGAGACCCCGCAGGCGACGGGCAACCTCATCCGCCTGCTCATGAGTCAGCCGGTCGACGAGCGGCCCGACGGCGTCATCATCGCCGACGACCACCTCTCCCCCTACGAGGCCAGCGGTTTCCTTGCCGCCGGGGTGCGCGTGCCGGAGGAGGTGGGGGTGGTCACCTTCTGCAATTTTCCGCATCGCGGCGGGGATATTCTGCCGGTGGCGCGTTTCGGCTATTCGGCCGAGGCGGTGCTCGGCGCCTGCCTGGAACGGTTCCGGGAGTTCCGCGCCGGCCGGCCGGTCGCCCGCAAGACCCGAATCCTTCCCATCACGGAAGAGGAATGGCGGGAGACGGTCCGCCCCCACCCGGCCGAGACCTACCGCGACACGCTCGCCAACGACGCGGTCCGCCATCTGGGGGAGGCGGGCTGACCCGCCGACGTCCGACCGCCATCTGCGCCCGGTCTCCGGCTTGTCGCTGCGTGGCAGTAGCGGGTGCTCCGGTCCGGTCCAGAAGCATGGTGCGTGGAAGAAGCGAGGCCGATCCCAGCCGACGATGCAGGGCGACACCGGGCGGTCAGCGCGGCCCGGGGCGGCGTTTGCTTCCGTAGCGGCGGCGCTGCGCTCCCTTGACCCGGGGAACCGGAGGGCGTATGCTGATCTGCGGGGATCGGGCGCCGGAACACGGGGATCCGCAGCCGTTGCCGCGCCGGGACTCGGGAGGGGGCGCCCCGATGGCGATTGACATCACCGCAATCCTGCAGCGCGCCGTCGAAGAGGGCGCGAGCGACGTGATCCTCACCGCCGGCGCGCCGCCGGTGGTCTACATCGACGGAAAGCTCCTGCGCCTCGGCGCGGAGAAGCTGACCGGCGAGGACACGCAGCGGATGCTCTACAGCGTCCTGGAGGGCGACCAGGCCGCCCGCTTCGAGCGCGACCGGGAGCTGGACTTCTCCTTCACCTACGACGGGCAGCACCGCTTCCGCGGGAATGTCTTCTATCAGCGCGGCGCCGTGGGCGGAGCGCTGCGGCTCATCACCAACGCCATCCCCTCGCCCGAAGCGCTGGGCCTGCCGCCGGTGGCGGTGGAGTTCGCCGAGGCCGCGCAGGGGCTGGTGCTGGTCACCGGCCCCACCGGCCACGGCAAGAGCACCACCCTCGCCAGCCTTATCGACCACGTCAACCGCACCCGTGCCTGCCACATCGTCACCATCGAGGATCCGATCGAGTTCGTCCACCACCACCGCATGGCCCTCGTCGAGCAGCGCGAGGTGGGCGCCGATACGCACTCCTTCGCCGACGCAGTACGGCACGTTCTGCGGCAGGCGCCGCACGTCATCCAGGTGGGCGAGATGCGCGACCTCGAGACCATCCGCGCCGTCCTGACCGCCGCGGAGACGGGGCACCTGGTCCTCGCGACGCTCCACACCAACGACGCCGCGCAGACCGTCGACCGCATCATCGCCGATTTTCCGCCCAACCAGCAGAACCAGGTGCGGATGCAGCTCAGCATGGCGCTCTCGGCCATCCTCGCGCAGCGGCTCCTGCCGCGCCTGGGCGGGGGGCGGGTGCTGGCCTGCGAGGTCCTCCGCGGCTGCACTCCGATCGCGAACCTGATCCGCGAAGGAAAGACCGCGCAGGTCCCCGGCATGATCGAAACCCACGCCAAGCTGGGCATGCAGACGCTCGACGCCGCAGTCAAGCGCCTCTACCTGGACGGCATCGTGGCCGAGGACGCCGCCCGTGCGGTCATGCGTCATCCCGGCAACCTGTTCGGCTGAGCGCCGCGGAGACCGCATGGACACCCTCTGCTTCGTCTTCGCCACCGCCGGGAGCATCGCCTGCTACCTCTTCACCGCGCTCCTGGCGCTCGGCCGGGAGGAGGCCGGCTACGGGCAGCGGCTCTGGGCGCAGCGCTGGTTCATGGTGCTTGTCGCGATCCTGACCCTCGCTGTTCTGGGGCCGGGCATCGGATGGCTGGCGTGGCTGATGCCGGGACGCTTCGGTGTGGTCGGGACGGTGGTGGTCGGCGTGGCGCTCTTCGTCGGGCCGGCGCGCCTGATTTTTCTGATCCTGGTCGAGCGTGCGGCCAGCGGCTTCGTCGACGGGCTCCTCGCCCCCGGCGCACGGCGGCTGCACGTGCCGGCCGACTGCGCCCACGCCCGGGCCGCAGAGGCGCGCGGCGACCTGGACGCGGCCGAGCGCCTCTACCACGAAGCCCTCGTCGGCAACCCGAAGCACGACGACACCGTCCACCTTGCACTCGGCAACCTCCTGCGCAAGCAGGGCCGCGACCGCGATGCCGCCGACGCGTGGGAACGGGCGCTGTTGGGCGACCTGCCGCCCGACCAGCACCTCGTCACCGCTCTGCGCCTGGGCGACCTCCTGCGCGACCGCCTCCACAGCCCGCAGCGCGCGCGGCGGATTCTTGAGGCCGCGCTCGACCGCTACCCCGACGCCCCGGAAGCGGAAGCGCTCCGCCGCCGCCTGGCGGCCCCGGCCAGCGCCGGCGGAAGCCGATCGACCCCCCCCGTGTGAAGGAGCCGATCGTGGACCCGCTCCGTCTGCTGATCGATCTCCACGCCGACGGCGATCGCCAGGGCCCCGGCGCCGCGGAAGAGACGCTGCGCGCAGCCTCGCTGGCCGGCCTGGACGGCCTGGACGGCGGGCGGGCGCTCCGCATCGCCGACCTCGGGTGCGGCACCGGCGCCGCGAGCCTGGCCCTCGCCGGAGCGCTGGGCGCCCGCATCACCGCGGTCGACCTCTTTCCCGCCTTTCTCGACGAACTGCGGCGGCGGGCGCGCGAGCGCGGCCTTGCCGATCGGATCGATCCGGTGGCGGCGTCGATGGACGCGCTCCCCCTGCGCGAGGGGGCGTGGGATGCGGTCTGGTCGGAGGGCGCGATCTACAACATCGGCTTCGAGGCCGGCATCGCGAGGTGGAAGCGGCTGCTCCGGCCGGGCGGCATCCTCGCCGTCACCGAACTCTCCTGGCTCACCGCCGTCCGTCCGGCCGCCATCGAGGCGCACTGGCGGGCAGAGTACCCGGAGGTGGACACCGTCGAGGCGAAGCGCGCCGTCCTGGTGCGCCACGGGTACCAGCCCGTCGCCACCTTCGTCCTCCCGGCGGCGTGCTGGACCGCGCACTACTACGCGCCCATGCGGGCGCGGTGGCCCGCCTTTCTCGAACGTCACGGCCACAGCGACGCGGCGCGCGCCATCGTGGACGCCGAGCGCGAGGAGATCGCGCTCTACGAGGCCTACAGCGAACACTACGGCTACGCTTTCTACATCGCCCGCGTTTGCTGATCCAACGCATTGCCGTCCGCTGTGCGAAAGGACGGAAAGGCAACCACGGCAGAAAGCCGATGCACGCGGGTGACGAACCGACAGGCTCCGGAATGTATTCGGACCGCGTCCTGAGCGAAGCAAGGTGCTGTCGCGTCGGCAAGCGCCAGAACGGTACGGCCCTGGCTGGGTCGCATCCGTGCGGAGGCGCTTTGGCCTCGCGCGATGCCCTTTCCGTGGGATCCGCGGGGCATGGAATGGCCCTGAGCGGAGCGGATTCTCCTTGACATCCGGGCCCGCCGACGTACAAGAGACGGGGTCAGCCGACGCGACCGGGCCCGATGCGGCCCGCGTTCGCACCGGATCGGGCAGTCGCCGGCCCGCGGGCCCGTCCCGCAAGCGCCGGCGGGCACGCCGGTTCGGACGGCCGACGCGACAACCCTCGGGGTGTAGCGCAGCTTGGTAGCGCGCTTCGTTCGGGACGAAGAGGTCGCTGGTTCAAATCCAGTCACCCCGACCAAGACCCTCCGAAAGCCGTCCGCCAAAAAGGCGAGGCGGCTTTCTCTTTTGGTGGCAATGGGTTATGGAAGCGGGAATTCGCGTCGCCGGTTCAAATCCAGTTGCCTCTCTTGGGCGGCGGTTTTGCGCAATGCCTTTTATTGCAGTTGGTTGCGGGGTTTTTTCGGGATGTTCAAATCCAGTCAGGCCAATCGAAGAAATCTATGGCTTCGTTAGGGGTTTGCCCGTTTCCGCTCCTGTTTTGACCGTCTGGAGTTGCGCAATCATCCGGTTCATGATGGTCTGTAACTGTGCTTCAAGATTCTTCGGTGCGCCTTCGGGAACCAATACGTTTGCCTGTCCAAGCATGGAAAGGGATGGCACTCGAACCTGTTCGCCCCACACCAGCGCATCACCAGGATGCATTTGAGGATTATGCAAGCTCAAGGCAAAAAGTACGCCGCCTTCTGCCAAGTCACTCTTTTCCGGTGCGCGTGGGCCGCCGGGATAATACATCTTCTGCCTCATCCGCAGACTGACTGCGCCGGATCCAACATACAATTGCGGCTCCGCTTCCTGCAGATGGGGATACTTCTCGCGCAGCGCGTTGAGCGCGGCGATAGCTTCGGTGAAAATCCTGCGCACCTCGGGGTGTTCGATCTGTGCCGGACTGTGAAAGGCTCGACTGGGCGGCAGCATTTCGCGCTGGCTACAACCGCTTAGCACGGCAACACACAGGATCAATGCGATTGTGCGATTCATTTTCCCTCTCCCACCCACGCCACACGTTCCGCCAGCGGCGTCTTCGCCAGATCGTCATGAAACCGCCGGTCGGCGGTGATCATCACCCCGTCAATCAGGATGGCGAGGGCGAGGTACAGGCAATCGTAGAGTGCCCGGCCTGTCTCATTGGCCAGGGCGAAGGCGTGATCCTGGATCTCGGCGAAAGGGTAATAGACGATGGTCTGCTTGCGGAGTTCCCGCCGCATCTCCTCGGCTTCGTCGGCGGTGATAACGCCGCGTCGCGCCCACTTGCAGAAAAGGTTGTCCAACTCCAACAGGAAGAAGTCTGGCGCGTGCAGACGGGGATTGTCTTCCAGCAGCGCGAAGGCTGCGTCGGCATGCTCTTCGTCGGGAGCAAACCACTTGGCCGCAACGCTGGCGTCCACCACATTGGTACTCAAGCGTCCCGCTCCTCACGGATAGAGGCGGTGGTGTCCGGAAGCTTCCTGCCCTTCAGTTTCTTGCGAAGCTTGGAAAGCGACTGCACGGCGGCTGCATGGTCGATGGTCAACGCCGCCGCTGCTTCGCCCAGCACCCACCGCACCTCGGCTTCCAGCGACCGGTTGTGCGCTTGCGCTTTGCTGCGAAGCCGCTCGACAATATTATCATCCAAATCCCGAACCAGTATCTGTGCCATGAGGAGGCCTCCTGCATTCAACTGATAACAATATGATATCACATGGATCGGATTTGTCAATCGAGAATTGACCGCTCACCTTTCCTGTGGACGAAGCATCTACGCACACTGCAGCCCCATCTCCGCCGCCCTGACCACATGCAACCCCGGCGGGCGGAGGAAGAGCGCGGCCCAGGCATCGACGAGGGAAACAGGATGAGCGG
>CAZKKD010000169.1:0-8404 GCA_964553265.1 uncultured Planctomycetales bacterium
GACCAGCCGCCCGGAGAGGGGAACGGTGCGTTCGTTCGCGACGTCGTAGAGGCGCAGTTCGTCCAGTGCGGCACGGAACTGGTCGCGCGCGGCCGCGTCGGCCGGGGCGTCGTCCGGCGGGGCGAGCATCGCGTCGGCGAGCGCCGCCAGCGCTTCGGCCCAGTCCGTTCCCGTCCGTGCCGCGCCGGCGCGGGCGAGCAGGCGGTGGAGCCGCTCGATCGTGACGCTGAAGCGGCCGACCGCGTCGTCCTCGCCGCTCCGGGCGTCGGCGTAGGGCGGGCGGCCCCGGTAGGCGGGCGCGGCGGCGTCTTCGTCGAAATCGCTGTCCGCCGGCAGGACGCGGCCGAGGCGCAGCCGGGCCAGCCCCTGGCGCCAGGTGTGCGCGTCGGTGGCTTCGCCGGGCGGCAGGCGAAGGCCGCGGTGCTTTTCGTCGGCGTCCCAGCCGCGGACCATCCCCAGCGCATCGGCCCAGGCCAGCCAGGCGTCGGCCTCGTCGTCGGCCAGGCGTCCGCCGAGGAAGCAGGGATTGCGCACGAGGCGAAAGACGCCCTGCCGGGTGAGCCCGTCCTCGGCGAGCGCCAGCAGGTCGGCGATCCCCTCGGCGTAGCGCGCACCCGCCGTGCCGGGGATGTCGCCGATGCTGCAGCGGAAGCGGAAGGGCGGGCGGTCGAAGACAGTCTCGATGGCGGGACGGTAGGCCGCCATGTCGGTGACGAGCACCAGCACATCGTCCGGGCGGAGCGTGGGGTCGGCGGCGAGAAGCTCGACGATGCGGTCGCGCGCGGCCTCCACCTCGCGGTAGAGGTCGGGCGCCGCGACCAGGTGGACCGCCGGGCACGGTGCGGACGGGATCCGCGCCGGCGACTCGCCCCGCAGAAGCGCCGCCTGCAGCGCCGCCAGCGTTCCGGATGCCGGCGCGTCCCAGCGCGGGGCGGGGAGGCGGTCGGCCCCGGCGGGCGGGTGCGTGGCCGGCGGGCGCCACAGCGGGAGCGGATCGGCCTCGTCCGCCGCCTCGCGGGTTCCCGGCGGCCGGAGCGCGCCGGGGTCGCGCCAGTAGACGAGCACGGGCCGGGATCGAGCGAGGTGCTCCAGCGCGCGGCGGTGGAGCGGGGCGAGAGCGCTCAGGCCGAAGACGTGGAGCGGGGTGTTCGACGGAGTTGCGCTCGGCGCGGCGTCGGCCTCGGCCAGGAGTTCGCGGAGCGTCAGGCTCCGGACGGGGCGCGCTTCGGCTTCGGCGGCGACGCGGTCGGCCCGGTCGCGCAGGCCGTCCGGACCGAAGATCGCCCGGACGAGGTGCGCCTCGGCGGCGGCCACCGGGTCGGCCTCCGCCGCCGTCCCGTCCAGCCAGCCCTGCAGCAGGTCGGGGGCGTGGGTCTCGTAGTCGCGGACGAGGCGGCTGAGGAGATCGGTCACCGACCAGAGCCGCTGGGTCCGGCCGTCCGCCCCGGCGGCCAGGTAGTCCCGGACGGGCGCGAGCGCCGGCGCGTCCAGGCCCGGCCCGGCGAGGTGGGCCAGGAGCAGCGTCTGCACCGTTTCGCGCCGAAGCGGCTGGCGGTCGGTGTCCGGCGCGTCTGGGGCGTCAGCGTTCGAGGCGTTGGTGGTGACGGAGGCTTGGTCGGCCAGGAGCCGCCACAGGCCTTCCTCGAGGTAGGCGAGGTCGAGGTGGACCGCGGCGGCGGTGTCGTCGCCGTCGCGGGCGAGGGCGAGGCGCGCGCATTGCCGCACCGGTGCGCTGGGGACGAGGACGGTCGGCGCGTGGAACGGATCGCCCGCCATGACGCACTCGGCCGCGAGCGCGTTCTGCAGCAGGGGCAGAAGCGCATCCAGGTCCGGCGCCGTTACGATGTCGAGCCTGCCGTCGCCCATCCGTCCGTTCCGATCCGGAGCCACACCGTTGTGTGCGGTCGCGTCGCCGCGGAAGCGCCGGGTGTCCGAGCACGTCCCGCAGGGAACGTAGTGTCGCCGAACGGCTGCGCGGCGTCAACGGAGTTCGGATGTGGCCTGCCCGGATGTGCCCGGCAAATGGGGGAAAAGGCGTCCCGCGTCGGTTGGACGGAGGACAGTTGGCAAAGTAGTCTGCCGTCCGGAAGCCGGTGGATAGCGGCATGGGGCCGGGTCAGCTGGTGCGACAGGGGAGGCGGCAGGGAGGAGAGCGCCTGGCCGCCGGAAGGTTGTTCTTGGCCGCCGGGGTGCTTGACGCACCGGCGGGCGGAGCGTAAGGTGTGCGCCCTGTGCGCCGCGGATGGGTTCGCGGCGCGAGCGCATCTTCAACGCATCCATCCCCCGGCCGTGCCGGGAAGACTGCGAGACAGGATACCCCATGGCGAAGCGGGCGGTGCATTTCGGCGCGGGCAACATCGGCCGCGGATTCCTGGGGCAGCTCTACAGCCAGTCCGGCTGGGAGACCGTCTACGTCGATGTCGTGCCCGAGGTGGTGGAGGGGCTCCAGCGGGAGGGCCGGTTTACCATTCATGTCGTCGGTCCCGGCGCCTGCGACATCCCGGTCGACCACGTGACCGCGGTGGATGGCCGCGACCTCGACGCCGTCGCGGAGGCCATCGACGGGGCGGACCTCCTGGGTACCTCTGTGGGGGTCAATGCCCTCCCGCACATTGTCCCCGCCCTCGCGAAGGGGCTGGAGCGGCGCGCCGCGCGGGACGCGGGCGTGGACATCGTCATCTGCGAGAACCTGCTGGACGCCGGCGACTTTCTGCGCACCCGCGTCCTCCAGGCCATCGCCCCGGTCGCGCAGCGGTTTGTTTTGCGGAAGGTCGGCTTTGTCGAGTCGGTGGTGAGCCGGATGATCCCGGTCGTCACGCCCGAGCAGCGGGCCGCCGAGCCGCTGGGCATGTGGGTGGAGGCTTACGACATCCTGCCGGTGGCGCGGGGCGGCTTCCGCAACGGCGACCCGCGCATCGACGGGTTCCAGCTCATCGACAACCTGCACGCCTACGAGGAGCGCAAGCTCTTCTGCCACAACTGCATGCACTGCCTCGCCAGCTACTTCGGCCACGCGAAGGGCTACACCTACGTCTACGAGGCGATGGAGGATCCTGCCGTGCGCGAACGCGCCCGGGCCGGCGGCTGGGAGGCGGGGCAGGCGCTCATCTGCCGGCACGGCTTCGCCGAGGCGGAGTACCGGACGCACATGGAGGACCTGCTCGACCGCTTCGGCAGCCGCGCCCTCGGCGACACCATCGCCCGCGTCGGCGGCGATCCGGTCCGCAAGCTCGGCCGGCGCGACCGCCTGGTGGGCGCCGCGCTGGTGGCGCTCGACGAGGGGGTGCAGCCGGACGTCCTCGTCGACGGCATCGTCGCCGGGTTGCGCTTCGCGCCGGAGGGGGACCCGAGCGCGAGCCGCGTCCAGGCGCTCCTTGCCGAGAGCGGCGTCGACCGCGTCCTCAACGAGGTCTCTGGCCTCGCGGCGGACGAACCCCTCGCCGTCCTCGTCCGCGAGCGCGCCGCCGAAGCCGGCCTGCCCGCCTGACCCCGGCCCTCCGGATGCCTCAGAGCGCGGCGCGGTAATCCTTGCCCATCACGGCCTTCAGCCCTTCGCCGAGCAGGGTGCGGCGGTTCTGGCTCACGCGCACCTCGGCGGCGATGCGTTCGGGGTCCCAGCCCTCCATCAGCATCCGCAGCAGATCGCCCAGCGCTTCCTGGTGCGCGGGGTCGGCGGCCAGGTTGCGCGTTTCCTTCGGGTCGGTGGGCAGGTGGAAGAGTTCGATTCCCTGCCGGTGGTAGTAGCAGAGCTTGTACTCGCCGTAGCGCACCATCCGCTGCGGGCCCTTGATGTCGCAGCCGTAGTACTCGCAGAAGACGGGTGCGTCCGGCAGCGGTTCGCCCCGAAGCGCCGGGACCAGGCTCCGGCCGTCGAGCGGGACGTCCCAGTCGGTGATGCCCGCCAGGTCGCGGAAGGTGGGGTAGAGGTCCAGCAGGCTGACCGGCGTTGTCACCCGCTGGCCGGCGCGCAGGCCGAGCCCCTCGCCCGCGATGATGAGCGGGACGTGCGCCGAGTCCTCGTAGAAGACGCTCTTCGCCCAGAGCCCGTGCTCGCCCCACATGTCGCCGTGGTCGGTGGTGTAGACCACCACAGTGTTCTCCGCCAGGCCGCGGGCCTGGAGCGTGTCCAGGATCTCGCCCACCCAGCCGTCGAGCATGGTGACCATGGCGAGATAGGCCTTGCGGCTGGCGGCCACCTCGTCGCCCGTCATCTTGTGGAAACCCCAGATCGGTTCGCCCCAGTGCCGGTGCCAGGGGTTGAGGCCTTCGCTGCCGACCGGATCGGGGATCTCCACGTCGTCGTAGAGCGCCAGCGCTTTCTTGCTGCAGACCATGGGGTAGTGCGGGTGGTTGAACCCCACCGTCAGGCAGAAGGGGCTGGCGTCGTCCTGCTGCTGCAGGAAGTCGATCGCGTCGGCGCGGATCTGTTCCTCGCGTTCCCAGTTGCGGTGTTCGGACGGGTCGCCGAGGGCGTGGACGGTGGTGAAGTAGCGGTAGCCGGTGGCGTTGCCGTTCTCCTCGCCCCAGCGGAAGCCGGCCACCTGCGCCGGTTCCTCGTTCCAGTGGTCCTGGAAGCCGTGGAGTTGATCCGGGCCGAGGAAGTGCATCTTGCCGTCCAGGACGGCGCGGTAGCCGGCGCGGCTCAGCATGTGGGCCCAGGTGGGCAGATCGCTGGCCAGCGGCGCGCCGTTGTCGTAGGCGCCGATGTGGTGCGACTGCAGGCCGCTCATGAGCGTATTGCGCGACGGGACGCAGATGGCGTGGTTGCAGTAGGCGTTTTCGAACAGGGTGCCGCCCGCGGCCAGGCGATCCAGGTTGGGCGTGATGGCGTAGTCGGCGCCGTAGCAGCCGATGGTGTTCGGGCTGTGCTCGTCGCTGATGATGAAGAGGATGTTGGGTTGCTTCACGGGAAACTCCTTCCATGTCGTGTCCGGGGTGAGGGCTATCGGGGCGAGAGGGCCAGCAGGCGGCGCCAGACCGGTTCCAGTACGTCCGCCATGCGTCGGTAGCCGAGATCGCTGGGGTGCGAGCCGTCGGTGGTGAGATCGCTGTCTCCGCCGAGGAGCTGGTCGCCCTCGACATAGTGCATGATGCCGCCGGCTTCCTGGTCGAGGCGTTCGTAGATTTCGCGGAACGCGGTCCGCTTCGCCAGGCGCTGTTCGCGCTGTTCCGGATGGAGCCACTCATGCGCGTGGCAGCGATCCTCCACCATGAGGATCGGCGTCTCCGGCCGGGCCTCGCGGAGGATGCGGAGGAAGGGCTCGGTGTTGGTGCGGACGCGCGCTTCGTTCATGTTGGGGAGCGGGTCGACCACGAAGAACCTGGGGTCGAGTTCCGCGAGGAAGCGCGCCAGCTCCGGCTCGCAGATGGCGCTGCCGGAGAAGCCGAGGTTGAGCACCGGCGCGTCGAGCCGCCGGCCCAGGATGCCGGTGAAGATCATGCCCGGCCGCGAGGCGCTGGAGCCGTGGACGATGCTGGTGCCGTAGACCGCGACCGGGCGCTCCGTCCGCGCCGGCAGCGCACGGATGCCGGCCCCCTTCGGAACGCCGATCCAGAGGCGGTCGACCGCGAAGAAGGGCGGCAGGTAGAGCCGGCAGGCGCGGGTCGCCTGTGCGAGACCGGTGACGAGCGGGGTCTGGCCCGAGGGAAGAAAGCCGAACTGGCTCACCCCGCCCCAGCGCCACGCGCCGTCGTCGCGGAGGTAGAGGTCGAGGTACTTCCGGTAGAGGCTCTCCTCGTTCAGGGGCGGGCGAAGCACCACGCGGGCGTGGATCTCGGTGGCGTCGGTCTCGAACTGGACCAGCACGTCGGGCGTCCGCTGGGCCAGGCCCCAGATGACGTCGCGCACCACGCCTTCGGCGCGCGCGGGCAGGCGGTCGTACGGGTGCGCGGTGTCGGCGAAGCCGAGCCCTTCGAGGCAGAGCTCCTGCGCGTCGATCCATTGCAGGTCGGGTGTCTCCATGCCGGGTCCTTTTCGGCGGGGTCCGGCCTCAGGCCAGTCCGCGTGCCTGGGGGGAGTGCCCCCGCTCGTGGAAGAGCTGGTAGATGCGTTCGAGAGTGTCCCCCTTCTGCACGATGTTGCTGAGCCAGAAGTAGAGCGTGCAGGCCGTGGGCTTGCGGTCGAGGAAGTAGGCGACGATGTCCACCTCGTCGCGGAACTCGTAATCGAGGGCCATCATGTCGTTGGCCTTGTGCATGTCGATGACCAGGTGCGGGGTGAGCACGGTCCAGCCGGCGAAGGCCTCCATGATGACGGCCGGGTCGCAGGAGCATTCCATGTTGAAGTTGGCGCTGCGGGGCGCCGGCATGGAGCGGAGGTTGTCGAAGTACTGTTCCCGCCAGGTGCAGCTGTGGTAGTAGAGCGGGCCGGCGGCCTCGACGATGCGGTTGATGTAGGGGACGCTGAACTCGGCGTGCATCGCGGGGCTGACGAGGGACATGCTGTCGTCGGCCACCATCGTGCCCGTCCCGTCCGCCCAGAGCGCCGGGAAGCCGCAGGGGTTCAGCCGATCGCCCAGCCGCGCCTGCAGTTCGCCGAGGTAGGCAATCTGGTAGCGGGTGATCCGGTCGAGGAGGTCGTGGACCGCGTCCGGGGCCTCGTAGAGCGCCACGTAGAACGAGTCGTCCCACAGGAGCTCGGCCACGCCGAGCGGGGACTGGATGTCGGGGCAGCGGATGAGCTCGCCCGGCGGGAGCGTGGGGGCCGTCTCGGTCACATGCCGCAGTACCTGCCCGGGCCAGCCGTCTTCCGGACCGGGCGCGGGGAGGTCGGCCACCTGCGCGGGGTCGGTGATGCGCGGCACAATCCACGGTCGGCCGTCGACCTCCACCTCTTCGCAGCCGAAGGCCTGGGCGAACATGCAGGTGCTCACGCCGCCGCCGGCGAAGTGGGTGCGCACGGGGGTCCAGTCCCACCACGGCAGGGCGTTCAGCCGTGCGCTGGCGGTTTCGGCACTGTTGGCCGAATACAACACCTCCCCACAGTCGGGGTGGTCGTAGGCGTGCCGCAGGAGGTGGGCCATCTCGGTGTTCCTGGGGGCCTTTCCTTTTCGTTTACACGGGTCCGGCGCCGCTCCCCCCCCCGCCGCCCCGGCGCCTGGCCCGGCGCCGGATGGGCATAGGTGCCGTTGCAGAAGCACCCGCCGGTCGTCCCGTCGGCCGCGGTGCGGAGGCAGAGGAGCGAGGCGTCGGTCTCGGCCCCGTCGCAGGCGCCGATCATCGTATCGAGCGCCGGGGTCCAGAAGACGCGGTCGGTCGCCCCGTCGGCCCACTGCAGCGTCAGCCCCAGCGGCCGGGGCGCGGCGTGCGGGTTGGCCGCCTCCGCGAAGTCGACCGCTGCGGTCACCGCCGGCGCGTCGGCGCCCCGGAAGGGGACGAGCACCGTGACCGTGGTCTCCATGAAGTCCGGCCACGGGCGGCTCTCCAGCACCAGTTGCGGTGCGGGGAGATAGGTGTGCCCGCGGTCCGGCGAGCCGATCCAGCCGCGCATGGGGTCGGTCTCGCCCTCGCGCACCGTGAAGGTGGTCCCCTGCGCGACGCGGGGGAAGAGCAGGAGCAGGTTGACGTCGTCGTTGCAGGTCTGCGCGCGCCGCGCGTCGGCGTCCACCGCCAGCCGGTAGGGCGGGAACTGCCAGACCGTCTCGAGCCGGGGCGCCTGGTGGTCGGGGCCGGCGAGGGGTTCCTGCCAGCGCATGATGCTGTCGATGACCACGGCCGCGCGGTCGTGGATCCAGAAGAGGACGCGGTCGTGCACCGCCGCGAGCCCGTCGCCGCCGCCCTCGAAGAACCACCAGCCGTAGCGCCCCGGCCAGTAGCCGCCGCTGTACCGGCTCACCACCGCGTCGTAGCCGGGGGCCGCCCAGTGGCGGGTGAAGTCGGGGTTGACGGTCCACTGGTTCCAGCCGTTCAGGTTGACGGTGCTGTGCGCGGGGGTCGACTTGCCGTAGGGGCCGGCCTGGTTGTCCTGCTCGTTCCCGCCGGCGTGGCCCATCCGGTAGGTGAGGGTGCCGGGGTCGGTCAAAAGCGTCCGGCCGGCCCAGTGGAGCTGGATGCTGTTGCGACTGAGATGGCTGTGCGCGCCGCCCCAGCAGCTTGCGTCGAAGACCATGTAGCCCGCGTCCTCGTCCCAGCCCGTGCGGGCGAAGACCTGCCCCGCGTCGGGGAAGAACGCCGACGCCGGCGGCGGGGTCTCGGGCAGGCCGTGCAGCCTGCGGAAGGCCATGCGCCGGCGAAAGATGTCGCCCGGCGCCGCCCCGTTGCGGTCCACCGCGCCGTCCTGCGTCCCGCCGGCGCGGCCCCGCCCGCCGGTGGTGCCGTCGTGCACGCCCCCCCCGTGGCCGCTGGGCCTGCGGCGGCCGGCCGCGACGTCCCCCCTCCGCGCGACCGGCCCCCCCCCAACGCGGCC
>CAZKKD010000170.1:0-8396 GCA_964553265.1 uncultured Planctomycetales bacterium
CTGGCGCTGCGCGATCAGGACCGCGCGGACGTGGTGATCGCCGGCGGCTTCGACGAGCTCTCGCTCCACTGCTACGCGGGCCTCTCGAACCTGCGGGCCATCACCAAGGAGACCATCCTCCCCTTCCACGCCCGCCGGAGCGGAACGCTCTTCAGCGAGGGCGCGGGCGTGCTGGTGGTGGAGTCCGCCGCCCACGCCCGCCGCCGCGGCGCCACGGTGCGCGCGCGCCTCCTGGGCCGGGGGATGAACAACGACGCCTTCCACATGACCGCCCCGGACAAGACCGGCGCCGGCATCGCCGCGGGGATGCGCATGGCGCTCGCCGACGCGGGGCTCGCCCCCGACGCGGTGGACCACGTCAACTGCCACGCCACCGCCACCAAGTACAACGACGTCATCGAGGCCGGCGCCATGAAGACCGTCTTCGGCCCCCACGCCGCGGAGATGATCTTCACCGCCAACAAGTCCGCCATCGGGCACGCCATGGGCGCCGCCGGCGCGCTGGAGAGCATCGCCACCGTGCGCTCGATCGAGGAAGGCGTGGCGCCGCCGACGGTGGGGCTCGACGAGCAGGACCCGGCCATCGACCTCGACTGCTGCGCCCGCGAGGCGCGCGAGCGCCGCCTGGACGTGGCGCTCTGCAACTCGTACGGTCTCGGCGGCGCGAACGCCTGCGTCGTCTTCGGGGCCGCCTGACCCCGCACGGTGCGACCGCCGCGCGCGCCGAGAGCGGCGAACCGCAGGCATCGCATCCCGTTTCCGCAGGAAGGAGTCCGCCATGAACAAGCTCGACCGCGTCCGCGCCGCCCTCGCCGGCGAAGCGGTGGACCACGTGCCCGCCAGCTTCTGGTTCCACTTCCCGGCCACGGCCGCGCGCGGCAAGGCCATGACCGACGCGCACCTCGCCTACTACCGCGCCGCCGACCCGGACTGGCTGAAGGTGATGAACGACACCGGCTACGCCCTCCCGAAGGGGCAGAATCGATCCGAAAGCGCGGTGGACCTGGACGCGCTCGCCACGCCGGTACCGCTGGCGGCGGAGTGCTACCAGTCGGTGCTGGACGGGCTCCGGGGCATCGTGGCGGAACTGCGCGACGAAGCGCCCTCCATCGTCACCGTCTTCTGCCCCTACGCAACGCTCAACTACGCCACCGGCAAGCAGGCCGACGCGCTCATCCGGTCCGACCCCGAGGCCTGCGTCGCCGCGCTCGACGCCATCACCGACAGCCTGGCCGCGTTCGCGCGCGCCTGCCTGGACGCCGGCGCGTGGGGCATCTACCTCGCCGCGCAGGCCGGCGAGGCCGACCGCCTCGCGCCCGAGGCGCACGCCCGCTTCGTCGAACCGTTCGACCGCCGGCTCCTGGAGGCGATCGCGGACGCGCCCTTCAACCTGGTCCACGTCTGCGGCGAAGGCCTGCGGATGGACCCGTACTGGACCTACCCCGCCGCCTGCCTCAACTGGGCCACCGGCCCCGCGAGCCGCAACCCCACCATCGCCGAGGGGCGCGCCCGCACCGGCATGGCCATCGCCGCGGGGCTGCACAACCGCGGCCCGGTCGCCTTCGGACCCGAAGACGCGCTGCAGAAGGAAGTGGCCGACGCCGTCGAGGAAGGCGGGCGGGAGCGGTTCCTGCTCGCGGCGGGCTGCACCCTTCCGAACGAGGTGGATCCGGCCTTGCCGCGCCTCGCCCGGGAGACCTGCATCCGCCTCACCGGCGCCTGAACAGCACCGGCCTTCGCCAGCGAACCGGCTCGAAAACGGGAGAATCGCGCAGATTCCGGTGGAATCGGCCGCTGTGAATGCGCCCCAAACCGCTAAAAAGACAACAACTAAAAATTGTTCTCAGAAATCGGTTGACGTTGACGAGGCCCGGCGGTATGATAGTGCAATGTGTTGCAGGTTGCTGTATTTTTACGTCCGGACCATCAGGAGGAGAGCATCATTTTGATGGAAGCCGCACCCCCCCCGTTCGAGCAGGAAGAGCACGCCGAACGCGTTCTGGTGGTGGATGACGATGCTTCGGTCCGGGGCTTCATCGCCGACGTCCTGGAGTCGGAGCCGAACCTGACGCTGCTCTTCGCCGAAGCGGTGGAGCCGGCGCGTGCGCTCCTGGCCGCGGGCGAGGAGGTGGACCTGATCGTCACGGACATCGTGATGCCGGGGGCGTCGGGGCTGGATTTGCTGCGCTGGTCGTCGGAAGCGCACCCGGAGATTCCGTTTGTCGTCATGACCGGGCAGGCCGACACCGATGCGGTGGTCGACGCGCTCAATGCGGGGGCGCACTCGTTTCTGAAGAAGCCATTCCGCCCGCAGGAACTGGTGCGCGTGGTGGAGAGCGGGCTCAGCCGGCGGCGCTACGAGCGGATGCAGGACCGGTTCCGCAGGGAGCTGGCGCGGACGAACTCGATGCTGCGCCAGCGGGTTATCGACGCGGTGGTGGAGCACGAGTCGCTCTTCCTGGGTTCACTGGAAGCGCTGGCGCAGGTCATCGACGCGCGGGACCCCTACACGCGCGAGCACTCGGCCCACGTCTCGGCGCTCGCCCGCCGGACCGCCGAAGCGCTGGGCTGCTCACCGATCGAGCAGGAAGCGGCCGAAACCGCGGGCGCGCTCCACGACATCGGCAAGATCGCGGTGCCGGAGACCATCCTGCTGAAGCCCGGCAAGCTGACCGACCTCGAGATGGACTGCATGAAGGAGCACCCGCTCCGCGCGGCGGAGATCCTCCGCCACGTCCCGGGCCTGGAGGAGGCGCTGCCCGCCATCCGCACCCACCACGAGCGCTACGGCGGCGGCGGCTACCCGGAAGGGCTGTCCGGCGAGGCCATTCCCCTGCTCGGGCGCGTCCTGGCGGTCTGCGACACCTGGGACGCCATGACCACCGACCGGCCGTACCGCAAGGCGCTCGCAACGACGACGGCCTCCGCCATCCTGGAGGAGGTGCGCGGCGACCAGCTCGACGCGGCAATCGTCGACGTCTTCCTCAGCGAGGTGGTGAGCGCTCCGGACTCGAAGCGCCCGTCGGGGCAGCTCTCGCCGGAGCACCGCGCGCGGCGTCGCCTGCAGCAGGAAGAGGAGGAGCGCCGCACCGGCTCCGGGGTGACGCTGCCGACCGGCCAGTCCGCCGAAGGCTGAAGCCACCGGCCCCGCGTCCGCCCACCGCATTCGGACAGCGTCACTTCCTGCCAACGGCATAGACACAGACGAACACAGAGGAGCACAGCGGATGGCATGGATTGCTCGCAATCCATGCGCCGAAGGCGATCAAGGTGCACCGCGGCCGTTGCTCCACCCCGGCGCGCCCCTCCTCACCTTCCATTGCTTCGCAACACGGATTGCGAGCAATCCGTGCGACCCTCTGTTTTTGCATTTCTCCTGTGGATTCATCCCCTTGCCAGCCGGAAGGCGACGCTGTCGGCGTGCCGCTACTCCGCCGCGCCGTCGCCGTTCTCCACCGGGAAGACCATCGTCACCTCGCGCAGCAGAAACCGCATGCGGGCATAGGTCTCGTCGTCCAGCAGGCGTGCGCGCAACTCGTCCGGCGGGAGGGCCGCCAGGCGGTCGGTGTACTCGGCCGCGCCGCTGGCCTCGTAGACGGTCCGGGCCATGACGGGGTGACCGGCGGCGTCCAGAAGGATTGCGGTCGCGGTGGCCGGCACCGGGAAGGTGCGGCCCGCGGCCGGGACGGCGTGCCGCCCGAGGAGGGCGCCAGCGTTCCAGATCTCGACCCGCGCCGCCGCGGCGGTCGCCCCGCGTTCGGCCCGGACGCGCAGGCGGACCACCGCGGGCGCCGGGGGCCGGGGCGCACCGGGGGCGTCCAGCCAGAGGGGACTGGCGACCGCAAACCGGGCCGGGTCGGTCCCCCGGCAGGCGACGACGCACCAGCCGGGCTCGGCGAATTCGAGCGTGTCCTCGATCCGCAGCCGTTGCTCGCCCGGCCCGGCGGCATACCGCTTGACGGCCCGCCCGTTGTGCAGCACCTCCACGACATCGATGGCATCCTGATGCGCGGACGAGCTGTAGGCATCGATGGCGACGTTGTAGCGCCGCGTGCCGGCCCGCAGCACCCCGCCCGGCGGCGCCCCGCCGATGCGGACGCGCAGGAGCGGCCCCGTTCCCGCCACCAGTTCGCCCTCGCGCAGGCGGACCGCCAGCGCCGCGGGGGACATTTCCGACGGGCGCGGGAGGTAGGCCAGGGCCGGCGGCCCGCCGCCCCCGCCCGGTCCGCCGGCCAGCGGGGCGATGCGGTGGCCGCGCTGGAGCAGGTAGATCCAGAGCCGCAGCGCGTCCCCGCCGCCGCCGATGTCCATCGCGTCGTAGAGCGGGCCGGCCACCGTGGCGAAGACCAGGTCGGCCCCCGCATGCGCCGCCGCCATGCCGGTCCCGGGTGTCGCCTCGCCCCCGTCGGTGTGCCGCCAGACCACGAACCCGCCCTGCGCGCGCCAGAGCGCCAGGTAAGGGTGGAGCGGCGGCGGTCCGCCGCGGCCCCGGTAGGGCGTGCGCGGCGGGGTCCGCGCCGGCGGCAGCCCCAGCGCCCAGGCGATGCCCCGCCCCACCGCGACGCGGCAGGGGACCACGGCCGGCCGGTGCGGCCCCTCCGTCACTCCGGAGCCTGCACCCGTGCCATCGCGAACAGCGCTCCCGAAGAGATCGATCCCGTCCGCGGCCGCAACGAGCCGCTGGCGGGCACGCGCCGCGCCGTCGCCCGGTACGGGGGGACGCCACGGGTCGAAGGCGATCCAGTCGATGGGCGCAAGCGGGAAGAAGGGCTCCAGCGTCACCACCTGCCGGAGCGTCGCGTCGGCCGGAATCTCCAGCGCCAGGCGCCGGACCGTCCGGCGGGGGCCGGCGGAGACGGTGAGCGTGCAGAGGCCGGCCGGCAGTTCCCACTCGCCGCCGCCGTCGACCGCGAGGCCGCGGTCGTCCGGCTCCGGCAGAAGCGACCGGCCGTCGGGGGCGGTGACGCGCACGCGCGCCGGCAGGGCCTGCTCGCCGTCGGTCACCTCCAGGAGGAGGCAGCCCCGCCCCCCCTCCGCGTCGGCGGAGGCGGTCGCGTCCGCAGGCGGATCCGGACGCGCGCCGGGACCGACCGGCGGAGGCGGAATCTCGCCCGCGCAGAGCCCCCCGGCGGCCAACGCCGCGACGCAGATCGACAGAAGACCACAGACGGCACGGACGCGGTGAAGAGGGCGCGGCGGGCCGGTCACGCGACGAGATCCGCGAGAATGGTGTCGGCCACCGGCAGCGCGCGCTCGGAGAGGCGGAGCGAACCGTCCAGCCATTCGAGCCAGCCGCCCTCCACCAGCGGCGGGAGCGTCTCGCCCAGGAGATCGGGGATGGCGTAGCCGGTCCGGCTGCAGAAGGCGTCCGGGTCGACGCCCCGGCGCAGGCGCAGGCCGATGACGAGCTGCTCGCGCGCGGCGCGCTCGGGCCCGAGGCGCTCCTCCCAGACGCGGGCGCCGCCGCTGTCGGTAACGCGCTGGATGTACTCGGGCACCGACGCGGCGTTGCAGAAGCGGACGCCGCCGACGTAGGAGTGCGCGCCCGGCCCGAGACCGAGGTACTCCTCGCCGGTCCAGTAGGCGAGGTTGTGCCGGCAGACCTGTCCCGGCCGGGCGAAGGAGGAGATCTCGTAGCGCAGGTACCCCCGTTCCTCCAGGACCGCGCCCATGCGGTCGAAAAGGGCGCGTTCGAGCGCTTCCCCGACCGGGGTGACCTCGCCGCGTTCGCGCGCGCCGTGGAGCGGGGCGCCGGGCTCGTAGGTGAGCCCGTAGCAGGAGAGGTGCGCCGGCTCGAGCGCCACGGCGGCCGCGAGGTCGCGCTCCCAGCCGGCGAGGGTCTGGCCCGGCCAGCCGGAGATGAGGTCGAGGCTGAAGTTGTCGAACCCGGTCTCCCGGCAGAAGCCGGCGACGGCGCGCGCCTGCTTGGCGGTGTGGGCCCGCCCGAGGACGCGCAGGCCGGCCGGATCGAAGGTCTGGACGCCGACGGAGAGCCGCGTCGCCCCGTGCTCGCGCAGCTGCATCAGCTTCTCGGTGCTGATCGTGCCGGGGTTGGCCTCGACGGTCCACTCCTCCAGTCCGCCGGTGTCGAGCCGGCCGAGAATGGCCAGGAGCGCGGTGAGCTGCGCCACCGGCAGCGCCGTGGGCGTGCCCCCGCCGAGGTAGAGCGTGGTGGGCCGGACGCGCCCGGCAACGGCCTCGATCTCCTCGGAGAGCGCGGCAAGGTAGGCCGCGGCGAGGCCGGGCTCGTACGCGCGGCTCGGGAAGTCGCAATACCGGCACTTGCGCACGCAGAACGGAACATGGACGTACAGGGCCGAGATCGCCATGGTGGCCTCCGGGCGGGCGCCGCGGGAGTGGCCTCCGGCGACCCGAAGAAGCTGCGTTCGCCTCCCGCTTGCGGTGTCTGCGGCCGGGGAGGCTCGGGCTGTAATGTATACGGGAGCGACCCCCACCTGCGCAAGGGGAAGCCCACGGGCCCGCCCGGCACACGGTCGCCGGCCGGGAAGAACGCACCCGCCGCGGGCGGGCCGACCGTCCGATTCACGCATGGCAGGGCCGGTCTCTCGAAGCCCCCCGCCGCGCGGGCCGCAACGCCGCCGCCGAAGGGGGCGCGCGGCCGTCTGCCGGCCGGGGGGGAGGGGATGGTCGCTGCAATCCCTTTTGCTTTCAAGGGGTTGCCGTCGTCGGGGAGCGAAAAAACCCCGCAGTTTCGCTTGACAACCCGGGGGGGGATTCCCGATAGTTAAGTAGAGAACGCATCTGCCCCGCGTGGCGCTATCGCGACGCGGGCGCGGAGCGTTGTGGATGAATGTGCATAAAGGGGAGCCTTCCCATGCTGCGTTGCTGGATGGTGTGTTGCCTGTTGCTGGCCTGTGGCTCCGCCGTTCTGGCGGAGGATGCGCCGGCGGCGAAACAGGACTCCGAGGTCAAGCCCTCCGTCGTGACGCTGGAGGATCGCTTCGGCGAGGTGGAGATGCCGGCGAAGACGCTGGACGCGGTCACCCGCCTCGGCGAGCGGCTGACCTACCTCATCAAGTACAAGGGCATCCCCGCGGGGCAGGCCGTCTTCAGCGTCAAGCGGGTGACCAAGACCCAGAGCCAGCGCGCGTACTACCTCACCCTGGAGACCGAGAGCAACGACGCGATCAGCATGCTCTACCCCGTCCGGGACAAGGTGAAGAGCTACGTCTCCGCCGAAACGGGGCATTCGCTCCTCTTTCAGCGCACGCTGAGCGAGGGCGACTACCGGGCCGACGACAGCCTGGAGTTCGATTACGAGCAGAACCTGCAGTATTACCGCGCGGTCGATTACGACGGAAACGAGCACACCCGCCGCGAAAAGCCGCCGCGCCCCATCCCCGGCCACGTGCAGGACCCGCTCTCGGTGCTCTACTACCTGCGGCATTTCCCCCTGGCGGTGGGCGAGAGCCAGCGCGTCCTCATCGGCACCCGCAAGCGCACCAACGTCCTGAAGGTGACGGCCCTGCGCGAGGAAGAGGTGACCATCCCCGGCGTCGGCGTCTTCGACGCGAACGTCATCCGCCTGGCCAACGGCGAAGAGGGGACGGAGTACGACGCCGAGGTCTTCGTCTCCAGCGGCGACATCACGCTCTGGGTGGAGAAGCACACCAACATTCCGCTCATCCTGAACGTGGGGCTGCCCCGCCCGCTCGGCAGCGCCACCGGCGTCCTCCACAACAGCCGCAACAGCCCCCTGAACGCCCACGTCAAGCGCGCCGCGGAGTAACCCCGCCGCAGCGCCCAGCCCGCACCGAACACCCCGCACGCGGGCCCGGACACCCGGCGGCCGCGTTCCGGCTCCGCTGGTTTGCGCTCGGCACGCACGCCTGACGCAGCGCGCCCCCTCCCCCGTCGGCGCGGCGGGCCGCGCAGGCGGTCGCCGACGGCCCGCCGGAGGAGGTGGTCTTCGGCAAGGCCGGGCAGGCCGCGCTCAGCGAGGAACTGCAGGAGCGTCTCGCCGAAGGCCGGGAGGAGATCCGGGGCCTCGAAGCGAAGCGGAAAGAGACCGACGACTCCGCCGCGGCCGAGCGCCTCGACGCCACGCTGGCCCGGAAGCGCGTCTACGCCGGCTTCCTCGAAGCCCGCCTGCAACAGGCCGAAGCCGCCCCCGGCGAGGACGCCTGAGCGGGCGGCCGAACGCGACAGCGTCACTTCCGATCAACAGCAAAGACACCGATGCACCCGGCCCGGCTGCGGCTCTGCCATCGGCCGGAACCAAGCGGGGGGGTGGAAGATGAGGGCAACAGCGGCCCTGCCCCAATGGACAGCCCGCGACCCCGCGGGCGGGGGGGACCGGAAGCACGGGGCCATGCGCCGGACGGGCTGCCGGTGCGCGTCTCGCCTGGCTGTTCGCCTCCCGGGCCACCGCGCGG
>CAZKKD010000171.1:0-8333 GCA_964553265.1 uncultured Planctomycetales bacterium
GGGGAGGCAGCGTGGGCAACCCGGCAGGCCTGCGGCGCCGGGGGCGAGGCCCCCGGGGCCGAGGCGGCGGGTCGCTGGACGCGCGAACACCTGCCCTGGGGGTAACGGAAGGGGGGGGCGGGGGGGTTCGGATCTGCAGGATGGGGATCAGGCCGTGCCGACCGGCGGCTGCCAGCCCGGCGGCGGGGCGACCCCGGCGTCGGTCCAGCGGCGCTCCCAGTCGATCTCGTGGTAGAGCATGGCCGCGCCCACCACCCCCAGCGGCAGCACCAGGAGCCCCAGGAACGGGACCCACAAGAGCACCGCCATCGCCGCGCCCATCCCCAGCACGTCGGCCCGCCGGTCGCGCAGGCCCGCCGCGCGGTGCGGGCCGCCGAGGAAGTGGATCGCCATCGGGATGTCCAGGAACCCGAGCCCGCCGTAGTAGGCGTTCACGAGAAAGAGCGCCGCGGCGCCCACCGGCGGGAGGATGACCAGCAGCGGCAGCACCAGCAGCGTCAGCCCCAGCTGCACCGCCGCCAGCTTGGTGGACTGCCAGAGGCTGTGGAGCGTGACGCGGGCCCAGGTCTTCGTGTCGAGCTCCGCGGCCAGCGACCGGCCTGCCAGCGCGGCCTCGGTCTTTTCGCAGAGGAGGTCGTTGAACGGGCTCGCGACCACCATCCCGATGGTGGTGAAGCCGAAGTAGAGAAAGAGCGCCAGCAGCACCAGCCCCAGCAGCCACTTCAGGATCGAGAGCGTCCACGCGCCGACCCACCCCAGCCACGCCGGGCTGTAGGCCGCAAGGTCCAGCGCCGGCAGCGCCCACCCCACCGCCACCACCGCCAGGCCGACGAAGAGCACGGTGTTGACCACCAGCGGCAGGAGGGCGTAGCGCTTCAGCCCCCGCTGCCGCAGGAGAAACGCCAGCGCCCGGAACGGCAGCGCGAACCCGTGGAAGAAGCCGCCCGCCCCCTCCGACGCCCGTCGCAACCGGTTCTGCGTGTCCGCACCCATCGGCGTCGGCGCCTCACTTCGCCTCGAGGGTGAGCGTCTTCATCACCTGGTCCTCGGCCGGGCGGTCGTTGCGGCCCGTCGCGGTGGCGGCGATGGTGTCGACGACGTCGAGCCCCTCCACCACCTTGCCGAAGACGGTGTACTGGCGGTCGAGGTGCGGGACGCGCTTGTGGCAGACAAAGAACTGGCAGCCCGCGCTGTCCGGGTCGGCCCGGCGCGCCATCGAGAGAGTGCCGGGTTCGTGGGGCTCGGCGTTGAACTCGGCCGGCAGCACATATCCCGGCCCGCCCATCCCGGCGCCGTCGGGGTCGCCGCCCTGCAGCATGAAGCCCTCGATGACGCGATGGAAGACATTGCCGTCGTAGCCGTCCTCCTGCACGCGCCGGGCGAAGTGGAGCACGGTGTTGACGGCGAGGTCGGGCCGGAGTTCGGCGACCATGGTCCCGCGGTTGGTCTCGATGCGGCAGTGGAGCGTCTTGCCGTCGCCCGTGACGGTAAGGGTCGTGCCCGGTCCGGCGGCGGCCTTGCGTTCTTCGTAGCGGTAGAATCCCTTCACGGTCCAGGCGCCCGGCGCGACCGCGGGGAAGGGGATCTCCAGCGTCTTGGCCTCGCCGGCCTTCCAGGTCACCTCCCGGATGGGGGCGGGGCGGTGGTTCTCTTCGCCCTTGCGGGTGTAGTAACCCTCCGCACCGCCGCCGGCCACCTGGAGCGACACCGAGCGCGCGTCGAAGACCAGTTCCGGCCCCTTCTGTTCCGTGTCGCTGACGTTGGTGACGGTCACCTTCAAGGTGGTGGACCCGCCCAGGTCGATGGTCGCTTCGGCCGGCTCGGTCATCACCGCGAAGCCGTCCTCGCCCGCCTGGGCCCCGGTCGCCTGTTCCACCAGTCCCGCCAGTGCGAATGTCATGATGCATCCCCAAATCAGCAGCCAGGCCACGCGCATGGTCAGCCCTCCGGATTCGTACGGCATTGTCCTGCATCGACGGCGTCGATGCCACGACCCGCCACTCTACCGTCCCGCCGCCACAAACGCAAGCGCTCGCTCGGTCTGCATCCCTTTCCGGGGGAAAAGACTGGACGCGCGGCAGGGATCGGGTAGAGTGCAGGGGAGGATTTTTGCGATTCTCATCGAACCTTGGGCGGGCCGGCGGCGTTTCCCGTTGTGAGGGAGCTTGCGTACACGCTGCCCGCCGGAAGGCGGCCTGCGGTGTCTGGTTTCCGCCGTTGTGCGCCGAAGCGTCGCAACGTCCTTTTTCGGCAATTGGTTGTGAAGATCCCAGGGAGAGAAGCATGGCCCCGCCCCGCAATCGTTCCGGCAAAAAGACTGGCAGCAGTCGTTCTGTTCGCGCCTCCGGCGGCCGCAGCGGCGGTTCCGGATCCGGCACGACCGTGATGCTCTTTCTCAGCCTCATCGCGGCGGGGGTGGTCGGGTACCTGCTCTTCCAGGACCAGATCCAGGGTCTCCTCGGCAACCGGCCCGTCGAGCGGAGCGACCGCGACAGCGCCGGGACGACGGCGCCCGAATCCGACGACGAGCTTCTGGGCCTCGCCACGCCCGAGTCGACGCGGCCCGCGCCGGAGACGGCCACCCCGACGCCGGACCGCGAACCCATCGGCCGCACCGGCGGCGTCCTCGACTCGCTGCCCGAGCACGGGACCGACGATCCGCGGCTGCGGGCGCTCTTCGACGAGGCGGACAAGGCCATCGCCGCCGGCGAGTTCGCCAGGGCGGCCAACATCCTCGAGCGGGCCCGGACGATGGAGCTCGGCCGCGCCAAGTACGAGGAGGCGCGCTCCCGGTACCGCTTCGCCCGCCTGCTTACCGAGGTGGCGGCGCGGAATCCCGTCCAGGTGGAGAGCCATGCCGAAGGGCTGTACGAGTTCAAGATCAAGGGCATGGGGCGGTTCCGCGGCGTGGTCGAGTTCGAGGGGCCGAACATCGTCAAGATCAAGAAGAACAACGGCATTACGGTGCCCATTCCGCCGGATCGCATCGAGGACCGCATTCCCATCACCCAGCACGAGCGCACGAAGGAACTCCGCGAGGAGTTGGCCGACCGCCGCATCAAGACCCGGACCACCGGCGGGGGCGCCGGGGTCGGGCACTGGGAGCTGGCGTGCTTCGCCTTCGCCAGCGGCCTCCGCGACGAGGGCGTGGATCTGCTGAAGAAGGCCTGGTCCATCGATCCCGACCTGCCGAAGAACATCTACGAAGCCCGCGCCCGCCGCGTGCTGCGCGAGTGGATCTACTACATGGCCGCCGACATCGATCACCGGCAGAAGAAGGCCTATGCCGCGCTGCAAAAGGACTTCCCCGACAGCCGGGCGCTCGCCATGGCCCGGGAGATGGTGGAAGAGGAGCAGCGCGCCCGGAAAGAAGAGGAGGCCGCCTCCCGCCGCGCCGCCGAGCGCTTCCCCGTCACCCCGGACCGGACCGACAAGGCCGAAGCGGACGCCGGCCCCGTCGCCGACGCCACCATCGAAGCGCTCCGCAAGCGCGGCAGCACCGCCGAGACGCCGCCCAAGCCGATCGAGACCGCTCCCGACCCGGAGCCGGTCCAGCCGAAGCCCGAGCCGAAACCCGCCATCGAGCGCACCCCGCGCGAACCGGAGCGTCGTGAACCGGAACCCCGCGGCCGGCGCGAGCCGGACAGCGGCGGCGGCGGGTCGCTCGCCTCGCAGGCGGCGGATGCGTACCGGTCGGGCATGCAGCACTTCCAGGAAGGGTCCACCGTCTCCAGCGCGGCAGAGGGGCGGCGGCTGATTCAGCAGGCGGCGGACGATCTGCGCCAGGCCGTGGACCTCTACGGCCGGCTGGTGGACCAGAACCCCGGCAATCGGGACTATCGGAAGAAGCTCGACAGCGCCCAGTCCAAGCTGCGCTGGGCGTCGCGTTTCCGCCGCGTCTGACCGTCCCCGTTCGCGGATCGGTTTGTGTGCGGTGCGGGACGACAACCCCTCTCTTCCTCCCTCCGCCGGAATGGGCACGCCGGCGGCGGAAGGCGGCAGAACCACGGTGCGGCGCGGCCGGCGCGCTTCGCCGGATCCGTGTGCCCGCTGGCGGCGCCCGGCGCCGTCACGTCCTCACGAAGGCCCCTTCCATGCGCCCCATCGGCATCTTTGACAGCGGGATCGGCGGGCTCAGCGTCGCGCGCGCCGTGACGCGGCGGCTGCCGCACGAATCGGTCCTCTACGTGGCCGACCACGCGCATGTCCCCTATGGGCACAGGACGGCGAGCGAGGTGGCCGCCTTCTCCGACGCCATCGTGCGCTGGCTGCGCGACGCCGACGCGAAAGCGGTGGTGGTCGCCTGCAACACCGCCACCTCGGCGGCGGTGGAGCAGTTGCGCGCCCAGCATCCGGAGCTCCCCATCGTCGGCATCGAGCCCGCGCTCAAGGTCGCGGTGGCGCAGAGCGTCAACCATGTTGTCGGCGTGGTGGCGACCCAGGGAACCCTCCACGGCAAGCGGCTGGCCGATCTGGAAAGCCGCTTCGGCGGCCGGACCCGGCTGCTGAAGGAGACGCCCGCCGGGCTGGTCGAGCGCATTGAACGCGGCGAGGTGGACGGCGCGGACCTGGAGGCCTATCTCACCGAGGAGTTCCGGCCGCTCCTGGACGCGAAGGTCGACTGCCTGGTGCTCGGCTGCACGCACTACCCGCTGGTGGCGCCGGTCATCAAGCGCGTGGTGGGCGACCGCATCCGCCTCATCGAGCCGAGCGAGGCGGTGGGGCAGCAGGTGGCGCGGCTTCTGCCCGCCGACGAGGCGTGCGGAAACGGGGCGCCGCGCCGACAGACCTTCTACACCACCGGGACGGACCTTCCCCTCTTCGCCCGGCAGGTGCAGCTCTTCCTCGGCGTCGACCGGCCGGACTGCCGGCGCCTGGCCTGGTCGGCGTCCGGCAGCCTGGTCTGCGCGGTCTGACGTCACGGCACGGCGGCCCTCCTCCTCCCTGGTGTCGATCTCGACAGGCGCCTGGCAGGTGCCCCGGATCGGCGCCGTGACGGGCCGGGCCGCTCAGCCGCGGAGCGCCTGCGCGAGGGTGGCGAGGTTTTCGCCCAGGCGCTGCATGGTGGCCACGCCCTCCTCGTCGTCGGGGAACTCGCCGGTGCCGCAGCCGAAGCCGATCGGCCAGTAGGTGCTGCCGGCGCGGACCATGTCCAGCGGGCCGAAGCACATCTCGATCTCCGCGAGCGTCATGTTCTGCCCCGCGCGGCGGGCGATGGCGACGCCGGCGGCGGGCTTGCCGGCCATCGGGTTTGCGTCCATGCCGCGGGCGACGTAGCCCATCCGCTGCAGGAACGCCAGCGTCTCCGGCGTGGCCGATCCGAAGTAGACGGGGCTCCCCACCACCAGCGCGTCGGCGGCGAAGACCCGGGCCAGGATGGCGTCGAGCCCGTCCTTGCGGCCGGGGCAGGCGCCGTCCTTCGTCTTGCGGCAGCCGCCGCAGGCGGTGCAGCCGAGCACGTCCAGCTCGCAGAGCCGGATGAGTTCGGTCCCCAGGCCCTGCCCGGCGGCCGCCTTCAGCACGAGCGAGAGGGCAGCCTCGGTGTTGCCTTCCTTGCGCGGCGAGCCGCAGACGGCGACGAGCTGCATCGGGAGTCTCCTTATTTGTCGGTTCGGTCAGAAGGGCTCGCCGCCGCGGCCGGTGTGCCGGGTCGGCGGCGGAGCGTCCGTTCGCTGTTCAGGCCGTGTCGGCCGGTCCGTGCCAGACGCCGGGGCCGGCCTCGCGCCAGCCCGTTTCGCCGGAGAGGTCCAGCGGCAGGCGGTCGCTGAGGCTGCGGACGTATTCGCGCAGCTCGGCGAGCGGGATCATCCCGCTCAGCGCATCGGCGGTCTGGACGTTCCGCGCGCCGGCGCCGACGCCGAGGTCGAGCGCGCCCGCGGGCGAGTCCGCGGTCAGGAACCCGGCCAGGAAGCCGGCGATGGCGCAGTCGCCGCTGCCGGTGGCGCTGACGACCGGGGCCTGGTACGGCGCGACCCAGAGCTCGCGGTCGGCCCAGGCGTCGGGGTGGGCCGGCGCGGCGGCGCCGAGGGCGGCGATGGCGTCGGCGGGGCCGGTGCGCAGGTACAGTCCCCGGGCGCCGCACTTCACCAGCGCCATGCCCGCGCCGAGCTGCAGCAGCGTTTCGCCGAGCGCGCGGACGTCGCCGGCCGGGATGGCCGCGGCCATGTCGCCGCCGCCCGCTTCGTCGCGGCGGGTGCGCCAGCGCGCGCGGTCGAGCATGAAGAGGAGCTCCTCCAGCGATGGCGTGAAGACGCCCACGTGCGGCAGCGCCGCGCGGAGGATGGCCGGCCAGTCGGCCTTGCCGGCGGGGCTGGCCGGGTCGGGGTAGGCCATGTCGAGGCTGGTGGCCGCGCCGGTTTCGCGCACGCGCCGGAGGAGCGTCCCCAGCGCGTCCGGTTCGCTGTAGAACCGGCGCATGAGCGGCGGGTACCCGAAGTGAAAGAGCCGCGCCCGCCCGACGAGTTCGTAGTCCACGTCCTCGGGCCCGAAGGTGTCGTTCGCGCCCGGGCAGTGAAAGAAGATGCGGTCGATGCCGGGCGGGGCGATGACGCAGGTGTAGCTGGACGGTTCGCCGGCGACTTCGCGCATCCCGCCGTCGGCCCCTTCGGCGGCGAAGATGTCCCGGATGACGCCGCCGAACGCGTCGTCGCCGAGAAATTCCCCGGCGGCTTGCGCGCGCTTGTAGTAGAGGCCGATATCGTATTCGTCGGTCATGCCGACGCCGCCGTGCATCTGGATGCCTTCGGCCGCCGACAGCCGCGCGACCTGCGTCGCCTTGGCCTTGGCCGCCGCGCACCAGAGCGGGGCCTGGCTCGGCTGGGTGTCCAGCGTGGTCAGAGCGCGCCGCACCAGCGACTGCGACAGCTCGAGTTCGCCGTACAGATGCGCGGCGCGATGCTGCAGGCCCTGGAAGGTCGCGATCGACACGCCGAACTGGTCGCGGCCCTTGATATAGTCGAGCGTGGTTTCGAACGCCTGCACCGCCGCGCCGTGAAGCTCGGCCGCCTGGCAGGCGCGTCCCGCGTCCAGAACATGGCGATAGGCCGCCTCGGGGTCTTCCGCGCCGGACAGGATCGCTTCGCCGGTCAGCTTGACGTCGTCGAACACGATGTCGGCCGGCACGTGACTGTCCACGGTGCGCCGGGCGGTGCGCTGCACGCCGTCGGTTTCGGGATCGACCAGGAAAAGGTTGATCCTGTCATCTTCGGTACGCGCCGCGACGATCAGCACGTCCGCACCCATCGCGTTGACGACATAGCGCTTCTTGCCGCTGAGCCGGAAGCCGTTGCCGTCGGCGACCGCACGCGCGTCGATCTTTTCCGGCGCATGACGGGCTTTCTCGTCGATCGCAAAGGCGATGACGGTCTCGCCTGCGGCGATCTTCGGCAGCCAGGCCGATTTCTGGGCGTCGGTTCCGGCCAGATTGAACGCGGTCGCGCCCAGAACGGCGGTGGAGAGGTAAGGCGAGGCGGTCAGCGTACGGCCGATCTCTTCAAGGATCACCCCGGCGGCGGAATACCCCATGTCCACCCCGCCATGGTCTTCGGACACCAGCACGCCGGTCCAGCCCATCTCGGCCATCTGGCCCCACAGCTCGTGGGAAAACCCGACCGGGTCCTTCGCATCACGCAGCTTGCGCAGGGCGGACACGGGCGAGGCCTCGGCCAGGAAGCCGCGCGCGGAATCGCGCAGCATCTGTTCGTCTTCGGTGAGAACGAAGCTCATCGATCAAATCTCCGGTCTTAAATGATCAGGCGCTCGGCAGGTCGAGCACGCGCTTGGCGACGATGTTGAGCTGGATCTCGCTGGTCCCGCCCTCGATGGAGTTCGCCCGGCTTCTGAGCCAGGAGCGCGCGGGATCGCCGTCGCTATCCTTTTCGCCCTCCCAAAGCAGGCCGTCATATCCCAGGGCGCTCATATTGAGCTCGTTTCGGCGCTTGTTCAGCTCGGTGCCGATATACTTCAGCATCGAGGCGCGCGCGCCCACGCCCTCGCCATGGTCGGCCTCTTCCTTCACCCGGCGCATCGTCGCGTCGAAGGCGAGACCGTCGATGGTGAGCCGGGCGACGTCGCCGCGCAGGATCGGATCGGAAAGCCGGCCGTCCTCTTCGACCTCGCCGGACTGGTGGGCGGCGGTGACGGGGTTGAGCCCGCCGAACGCGGCTTCAGAGACGATGCCGGCGCGCTCGTGGCTGAGCAGGTATTTCGCGATCTCCCAGCCCTGGCCCGCTTCGCCGAGCCGGTTCTTCGTCAGCGCCTCGGCGTCGTCGAAGAAGGTCTCGCAGAAGGGCGACTTGCCGCTGATCAGCTTGATCGGCTTGGTCGAGACGCCC
>CAZKKD010000172.1:0-8267 GCA_964553265.1 uncultured Planctomycetales bacterium
TTTTGGCACCGGCCTCGCGGCGCATCACCACCAACAGTGCGGCGAGGGCCAGAACCAACAGAATCAGGGTCATCATAGGCGCCCTCTTTCGTCCTCCGGACCTGGGGGCCCGCCGGCCGGAAGGCCGGGAGCCGGCACAGCCGGGGTGCGAGGCGAACCGGCTGCACCGCTGCGGCAAGGGCCCCGCCCGCCTTGGCCTCCGGCACGGCTTCGCGGTCGAAGCGGCTGCTCAGGACCGCCACAGGCAGGTGTTCCGTCGCCGCAGCGGCCCGGAGCTCCCGCAGCAGGTCCAGCCCGCTGCCGTCCGGCAGCATCAGGTCCAGCAGCATCGCGCGCCACGGCCCCTCTTTCAGCGCGTCCCGCGCCCGGGCCAGGTTGTCGGCCACCCGCACCGCGTACCCGGCCGCTTCCAGGCGGCGCTGCAGCACCGCGGCGATGGGCGGATGATCCTCCACCAGCAGGATCGAACCGCCGCCCCGGTCGTGGGCGTCGCCGTAGTAGCGCACTTCGGCCTCCAGGAAGATGCTGCTCAATCCCGGATCGAAGTGCACCCCCGCGTCGTTGCGAATCAGGGCCAGCGCTTCGTCCCGTTCGTGCCGCCGGGTGTGCGGCCCCCCCTCCCGCAGGAGGGCATAGGCGGTGGTGACGGCGAGCACGCGGGAGAGCAGCGGAATGCTCTCCCCGCGCGCGCCGGTCGGAAAGCCGCTGCCGTCCCACCACTCGTGCAGGCTCTCCAGCACCTCGGCCTCGCGCTCCAGAAAGCCGGTCTCGTGCAGGCAGCGGATGTTCCGCTCCATGGTCGCCCGCAGGACATCGTGCTGCTCGGGGGTCAGGCCCGGCCGGGCGCTCGCAATCTCCCACGGGAGGTTGAGCTGCTCGAAGCGGACCAGGCGCGTCGCGTTCCGGAGCGTCTCCTGCTCGTCGGGCGGCAACTGCAAGGCGCACCCCATCTCGTCGCCGATGCCGAGGGCGAGATCGGTCCGCACCCCCAGCAGGTCGCCTTCCCGGTCGAACTGCGCCAGGAGCGACCCGCAGATCCGGCAGAGCATCTCCCGCAGCGAACTGCGCGACAGACGCAGCTCGCACGCCCCGTCCGCCGACTCCGGCGCCGCATGCCCCTGGTGCAGGTGGAAGCGTCCCTTCCCCTTGCTCTTCGCCACCAGCATGGCCATGTCCGCCGCGTCGATGACCGCGCCCGTTTTGCCTCCCTTTGTCGCGGTGGCGGCGCCGATGGAGAGGCTGACCCGGGGGCAGGCGGCCTCGCCCTCCACCGGGATGTGCTCCATCTGCAGCTTCCGGCAGACCGCCTCGGCCGCTTCCAGGCCGCTGTTGGCCAGGATGACCAGAAACTCGTCGCCGCCGTAGCGGGCCGCGTGATCGTTCTTGCGCAGGCTCTTCTCAATGTGGCGCGCCGCCGCCTTCAACGCCTCGTCCCCGACCGCATGGCCGAAATCGTCGTTGATCCGCTTGAAGTCGTCCACGTCCAGGAGGAGCACCGACACCGGCGAACCGTAGCGCGCATACCGTTCCAGCTCCGCATCGAGGAGGTCCAGCGCATACCGGCGGCTGGCCAGGCCGGTCAGCGCATCGGTCCGCACCTGTTCGATGAGCCGCTCGTTGGCGGCGCGCAGGCGGTCGGCCCGCACCGCCAGGCGAGTCCAGACGCGCACCTTCGCCCGCAGCTCCTCCAGGTCGAACGGCTTGGCAAGGATATCTTCCGCACCCGCCTTGTAGGCCTCGATGCGCGAGCGCTGCGTGACGTATGCCGTCAGGAAGACGATGGGGGTGAAGTCGTTTTCGGGGTCCGCCCGCAACCGCCGGCAGAGGGTGAGGCCGTCAATGTCCGGCATCCGCAGGTCCAGAAGGATCAGGCTCGGCTTCGCCTCCCGGACAACCGCTTCGGCCTCCAGCGCCTTGCGGACCAGGCGCACTTCGAACGCATCGTGCAGAACGTTCTGCAACACCTCCAGAACGCCGGCGTCGTCGTCGATCACCACCACCCGCGGCCGTGCCGCCGTGGCTTCTGCGGAAGACACTGCGTCGGCACGGATGCGCGTCGTCGACATGCCGAACCCCTTTTCCGCCGGCATCCGCGCTCCGGGCGTTGCCGCCCGGACTCCACAACCCCATGCCGCGCAGGAGCCTGCGGAAGATGAGCGCCACCCATGCCTGCCGCGTCCGCGTGTCGGACAGCTCCGCCACCGCGTGCAAGGCGCGTTCCGGAACCCCTCATCCCCCACCGGGAAACCGTACCCCCTGGCAGGCCTGCTGTCAACCAACTCCGGAAGGGGAATCCGGCGGGAGAACGGAACGGCTCAGACCGCGTCCATCTGCGTGACGCGGAGGACCTCGTCGACGGTCGTCACGCCCTTCAGCACCTTCTTCGCCCCATCCATCCGCAGCGTCCGCATGCCCTGGTCGAGGGCAAGGTCGCGGATGTCCGCGGCGGTGGCGCCGTTGGAGACAAGGCGGCGGACCTGCTCGGTCACCCCGAGAAGCTCGTGAATGCCGGTGCGGCCGTACAGCCCGACGTCGAGGCAGCGCGCGCAGCCGCCGCCGGCACGCATCCGGCGGGTGTCCGCCGTCTCCGGATCGAGGCCGACGTCCCGGAGTTCGCCCGGCGTCGGGGTGTGCTTGGCGGCGCAGCCGTCGCAGACCACCCGGACGAGGCGCTGCGCGATGACGGCGATGAGCGAGCTGCTGACCAGGTACGGCTCCACCCCGAGGTCCAGCAGGTGCGTCACCGCGCCCGACGCGTCGTTGGTGTGCAGCGTGCTGAAGATGAGGTGCCCGGTAAGGGACGACTGCACCGCGATGCTGGCGGTTTCGCGGTCACGCACCTCCCCGACCATGATGATGTCCGGGTCCTGCCGGACAATGCTGCGCAGGCTTGTGGCGAAGGTCAGGTTCTTCTTCGGCCGGACCTGCATCTGGCTGATGCCGTCGAAGCGGTACTCGATGGGATCCTCGATGGTCATGATGTGCTTGTCGCGGCTGTTGAGCCGGCTGAGCGCGGCGTAGAGCGTGGTGGTCTTGCCGCTGCCGGTGGGTCCGGTCAGCAGCAGAATGCCGTGCGTACAGAGCAGGTGCCCCTTCAGCCGCTCCAGCACATCCTCCTCCAGGCCGAGGTCTTCCAGGCGGAAAAGGTTCATCGTGCGGTCCAGCAACCGCAGCACCGCCTGCTCGCCGTGGGCGGTGGGGACCACCGAGATACGGACATCGATCTCGCGCCCGGCGAACCGGAGCGAACTGCGCCCGTCCTGGGGGCTCCGCCGCTCGGCGATGTCCATCTCGCCCATCACCTTGATGCGGCTGAGCACCGCGTCCTGGATGCTGCGGGGGCAACTCACCAGGTCGTGCAGAAGCCCGTCGATGCGGGCGCGTACCTGCAACCGGTCGGGATAGGGCTGAAAGTGGACATCGGTGGCGCGCTTCTTCAGCGCGTCGGAAAGGACACTGTTGATGAACTTGACCACCGGCGCCCGGTGCGCCACGTCCAGCAGGTCTTCCACGCCCGCGGCGTCCTCAACAACGCTCTCGACCGCCGCTTCGTCCAGTCCGTCCAGGGCCTCGCCGGCCTCGGTGGGGGCGTGCTGGTAGGCGTGATTGATGAGCGCTTCGATGGCGGAACGGGGCGCGGCCACCGCCGTGACCGTACACCCCAGCATCGAGGCCACCTCGTCCTGCGCATTGAGGGAGAAGGGATCGGCGACCGCAATCTCGGCGGCGCCGTCGGTGATGGCGAGCGCCACCAGGCCGTGTGCGCGCGCGTAGCGGAAGGGCACGCGCTCGACAAACTCCATCGGCGGGGCCGTCCCGCCCAGCGACTCGCGGAACGGGATGCCGAGGTGCTCCGCGGTCCGCGCCAGCAGCGTCGCTTCCGGCACCTCGCCCGCGTCCAGGAGCGCACGGAAGAGCTCCGCCTCCCCGGACGGAAGCTCGGCCAGCCGCTCTTCGGGCAGCAGCCCGGCCTCGGTCAACGTGGCGGCGAGCGTGCGGGCGGCGAAAAAATCGCTCATTCCCGACGCGCTCCCTTCGCGGCGAGACGGTAGAGACGCAGGAACTCGTCCTCGGGCAGCAGGTACCCGCCCGGCGGGCGGGGCCCAAGGGTCCCGTCCGGCGTTTCCTCGACCGCACCTTCCGAGGCCTGCACGACCTCGTAGGCGCCCTCCGGCGTCCGCTCCACCAGGAAGACGCGCGACTTCTGCGTCGTCTCCCGGCGCGGCCGCCAGGGCGAACCGAGCCCGAACCAGCTCCAGGCGCAGCTACTGCAAATCGTCAAGCAGACGAGCAGCGCGATCCACATCGCCCTCCCGCACAGCACTTTCGAACGCATTGGGGTCACCTCCTTTTCGCAACCATTCTTCCTTGTCTTCGCGGTGCTGCTGCAGGCGACGGTGTTCCGCGCCGCGCCGCTCCATGATCGTCTCCATGTCCGCATGCGCGTCGATGACGTGCGGCGTGATGAAGAGACAGAGATTGCGCTTCACGTTCTCGTTCTGCTCGGTCCGGAAGAGCGTCCCGAGCACCGGCACCCGGCACAGGAACGGCACCCCGCTGATGCTCTTCACCAGGCGCGTCTTGGTCAGGCCGCCGATGATGGCGGTCTTGCCGTCCGGCACGCGGATGCTGGTGATGGCCGAGCGATCGGTGGTGGGCGGGTTTTCCGCCGAGGACAGAAACTCGCTGGCGTTCTGGTTCACGTCCAGGCGGACCTCGTTGTGCTCCATCACGTGCGGGGTGATCTGCAGTTGCACCCCGGCCACGTGCTTGCCGCCGAAGGTCCGGCCGGTGATGTCGCCGTCGCTGTTGTAGGTAATCTTCTCGTAGGGGCGGCGCTCCTCGATGCTGATCGACGCCGGCGTATGATCGGTCGCCGTCAGCGTCGGCAGCGCCAGGATGTCGACATCCGCGTTCTGCTCCGAAGCCCGCACGAGCAGCGGAATGGTCGTGTAGTCGCCGTGCCAGATGCCGGCCACCAGCCCCGCCGCCGGCGGCAGCGGCGTGCGGCCGAGACCTTCGTTGACCCCGTTGAAGACGCTTGCGCCCGCCGTCGTGGCGCCGAAGCCCCGGGTTTCCCCCTCGTCAACGTTGTCGGCGGTCGCCAGCTCGACCCCGAGTTCCATCATCGCGTCCATGCTCATCTCGACGATGGCGGCCTCGATGTAGACCTGCGCCACCGGACCGTCGAGCGCCTCCAGGAGCTGCATGATCTCGCGGTGGTCGTCCGGCAGCGCCGAGATGACGAGCAGGTTCTTGCTCGGATCCGGCACGACCGTGGGCTGCGGACGGCCCGGCCCCTGCGCGCCGGCCGCGATCTTCTTCAGCGCTGCGGTGACGATGGGCGCAATCTGGTCCGCCTGGCCGTTCTTCATGCGGTAGACGTAGTAGTTGTAGTCGGCGTCCCCCTCGCGGTCCAGCTCGTCCAGGAGAAGCTGCATATCCGCCACGTCCTCGGCGGTGCCCATCAGCACCACGGCGTTCCGTCGCGGATCGGGTGTCATCGTGGGCTGAACGCGGCCGGTCTGCCCCGGTCGGGGCTGGACGACGCTCTTGTTGTACTGGGCGATGTAGGGCGCCAGCTCCTCCACCCGGGCGTACTGCAGCTGGCGAACCGCGGTCACGGGCTTGGGCGCCAGCTTGTCGAGTTCGCGGGCGACGCGCACCATCCGCTCGACGCTCCGCGCGTTGTCGGAGATGATGAGCTGGTTGGTGGATGCGGCGACGGCGAGCTGGCCATCCTTGCTCTTGAGCGCTTCCACCGCTTTGGCCACCTCGGGCGCCTGCACGTGGCTCAACGCCACGATGCGGATGATGGTCTGCGCCCCGCTGATGCCGGAGGGGATCTCCTCCTCAGCCTTGACGACCTGGGTCGCCTTTTCGAGCGCTTCCTCCACCGGCACGACCTGCAGCACGCTCTCGTCGCTCACGAGGGCGAACCCCTTCTGCCGGAGAATGGTGCCCACCACCTCGCCCAGCTTGTGCGCCGGGACCGAGACCCCGCCGGGGGTGATCATGTCCACCTTCTCCTCGCGGGGAAAGTTCTCCCCGAGGATGACGGGTTTGCCCTCAATCCGTCCCACATACTCCAGGAGCGCCTCCAGCGAGGTGCCGGACAGGTTGATCTGCGCCCCGTCCATCGGCGTCTCACCCGCCGGCGCCCCGGCCGCGAGCGTCAGGCAGACGCCCGCCAACAGCAGAATCCCGCACCATCGTTTCCGCATCATGATTCGCTCTCCTCCCGTACGCCGCTTCCGGGCAGACGGAGGCGCACCTCCGTGCCGCCGTCCTGTCGCGCGATGACGGTCGTGCGCTCGATCCGCAGCGGACCGACGCGGGCGACCGCCTCCACCCGTACGCCCCGGCTCTCGACCGCGAGCCGGTGGTAGTACCGGTTGTAGGCCTCCGTGCCCATCGCCTCGTTCAGCGGACTGTTGTAGACGTTCTCTTCGTAGGGGCGGCCCTGCACGATGGCTTCGGCCGTCTCCCGACTCTCGGTAATCGCTTCCAGCACCTCCACGGGTGCGGTGTTCACGTTCACAAGCCCCTCGTCCTGCCCGACGCCACTGTGGACCGTGACGCACGCCAGGAACGCGGGGTCGGCCGTCAGGCGCCGCCAGGCCGCATCGTCGGCCAGCCGGCCCACGCCGGCAAGCTCATAGACGCTGACCAGGGGGCGGTGCGGCGCGCCCTCCTCGTGGTCCCCCTCCTCGTCGGCGTCGACCCAGTCCCGCAGAATCTCGGCCGCGGTTTCGCCGTCGGCATAGCCGAACGCCTTGCAGAGCCGCGCAAACTCGCCGGCCGCTTCCTTCTGTCGCGTAATGAGATCGTCTCCGTACTTCCGGGGACGCCCTTCGGCGCGGCCCACGCGGTTGAGGTCAAACCGGGCCGACACGTCGCGCACCCGGACCTCGAGGACAACCGGCTTCACCTCCCGGTTCAGGCGCGCCAGCCACGGGTCCAGCCCGTCGTACCAGGCGTCGCCGGGTCCGTCCATGTGCTTGCGGGCGGCGACGCTCTCCTCCCAGTCCCGGCGAAGGAGAAATGCGATCAGCGCTTCATTTGCGTCCAGCGCATGCTCGGCCCGGACCGCGTCCACCACGTTCCTGCTGACCCGGTTGTCGAGCGCCGCTTCGTAAACGAACACGCTCACCAGCGCGGCCAGGAGCGCGGCAGCCAGCAGCACCAGCACGAGCGCATACCCGCCACGCTCCCCGCGCACAGCAGCACAGCTCATGGCGCCTTCGATTTCGCGCAAAGCACCACCCGCGCGTTCCACACATACACCTCCACGGCCGGTCGCCGCACCCAGACGTCCACCACCCGGGTGGGCCCGCGTTCGGCGTGCGCGAGAAACGCCACCAGCTTCTGCATCGGCACCGCCTTGAACTCCACCTGCACGGTCGCCGGATCATCCGCGGTGGCCGACCGGGGCGTCATGCTGGTCACCTCGACGCCGGCCTGTTCGGCACTCCGCACCACGTGATCGATCTCCACCTGCTGCGCGCGCGCCTGTCCGCTGAGGAGCGGCCGGGCCCGCCGGACATCGGTCAGGGCATCGCGCCACGTATCCAGACGCGCGGCGGCGTCCCGCACGTCCCGCTCCAGCCTCTCCGTCCGGCTCGCGCGCAGCCAGAACAACACGCACAACACGGCGGCCAGAACGTACGCGGCAATCACCGCGATTCGCAGGATACGCACCCGCTCAGCGTCCATCCGTCCCGCCCTTCACCGCGCGCACATTGAGCGTAATCTCCACATGCTCGGGGCGGCGCACCATGTTCTCGGCCGCCGCCGCATAGCCCGGCAGCGCGTCGGCCGCCGCCTCCAGCTGGCCGCCCACCTCGTAGGCGTCGGCCGCCACATCCATGGACAGCCGGCCGTCCCGGGTCACCTCCAGCTTCAGCATCTGCCAGCGGTCCCGCGCCGGCAGCACCCGCACCACGTCCAGCCAGATGCGCAGCGCCGAGGCCCACTCACCGTCCCCGCCGCCAGCCAGCGCCTCGCGTGCTTTCTGGCGCGCCTCCTTGACGAGCGCATCCAGCACCGCGGGCGGCCGGCTGCGCTGGTCCTCGGGCACCAGCTCGGCCAGGACCTCCTGCTGCAGCTCCCGGAAGCCTTCCAGCCGCGTCGACAGGTCTTCCTGCGTCGCCCCGGCACGCCACGCCAGCACGCCGAAGAGCCAGAACAGCGGGTTCACCCCGGGGTTCACCGCCACCATCGCGATGAGCAACGCGACGGGGCAGTACAGCGCGAACCCCGCCCCC
>CAZKKD010000173.1:0-8229 GCA_964553265.1 uncultured Planctomycetales bacterium
CCACAGGATGAACACGCCCAGGCTCGCCAGCGGGATGTTGTGCCCGGGGATCGCGCGGCTCTCACCGTTGGGTCCGTACTTGCCCGTCCGCGGTCCGAGGGTGATGGCCCCCGCGAGCGCCAGCCAGGCACCGCAACTGTGCACCACTGTCGAACCGGCGAAGTCCAGGAAGCCGCGCTCCCACAGCCAGCCGACGCTGAAGCCCTCGGCGCCCTCGTTGAAGAGGCCGCCCCAGGCCCAGTGGCCGCTGATGGGATAGATCACCGCGCAGATGACGACGCTGTAGCAGAGGTAGCCGACGAACTTGGTCCGCCCCGCCATGGCGCCCGAGACGATGGTGGCCGCCGTCCCGGCAAAGACGCACTGGAAGATCCAGAACGTCCAGTTGAGGCTGGATCCGTCACTGTAGTCGCTTGCGGCGATGTGGCTCCCGCCCGCGAGCCAGGCGCCACCGGCGCCGAACATGAGGGCGAAACCAAGGACCCACCACCCCAGCGTGCCGATGGAGAAGTCCATCAGGTTCTTCATTACGATGTTGCAGGCGTTCTTTGCCCGCGTAAAGCCGCTTTCGACGAGCGCAAAACCCGCCTGCATGAAAAAGACCAGGAATGCGGCGACGCAGGTCCAGACAATGTTGAGATTGTTCTGGAGGGTCGCCAGCATGTCTTCGGTCGACGGAGCCTCTTCCGCCGCTTCCGCCGTTGCGGCTTCGACCGCAGCGGCGGCCGCCTCGGCGCCGTCCTCGGCGGACAGGGCCATCGACCCGGACACCAAAAGTACTGCTGCAACGCAGCCTGTCAGCAACAACCGTCTCATGGCTCTCGCATCCTTTCGTCATCAGATGCGGAGCGCGGTCGTGCCCACCGCGTCCCGCCGCCTTGTGTGCCCGTCCGGCCCGGTCCACCTCCTTTCCGTCCGCCGTTACCGAATCCGCTGTTGTTCGTCCCGGGCCGCCGCGGTCCCCATCGTTCGACCGCCGTGCCCTCCGGTGTTCACGTCTCTCACTTGAGAAGACTGCGATGCGACAAGCCAATCCATGTGCCAGCTTGCGCGTAGCTTTTTAAGCTACTTCTTTCTAGTAACTTACGACATTCCCCAAACGCGTCGGCCCAGTGGTGGCTGCGCTTCGTTCATACAATGCTGTTGAGTAAAACCCCTTCGGTTACATTTTTGTAGGTCTCGGAAGAAGGGGCGACCGATGTCCAGTCTAGCCTGCCGACCTCCTGCTCAAGGCACACGGTGACACGGACTCGCATCCGATTCGCATTTTTCCTGAAAACCGCCGCGTGTGTGGTACAGTAAGGGCGGTGTCTGTTGATGATCCTGCATGGAAGACGGTGGATTGCATCGCATGTCTGACGACGCGCCTGTGCCGACCCCTGTTGACCCCGCATGGTGGTCCCGGTACGCCTGTGCCCTCTTTCAGCACCGCCTGGACGCGGTTCTGACCCCGTCCGGCCTGTACCATGCGGAGCTGGACCGCCGGTGGGGCGCACTGCCCGCGACGGAACGGACCCTGGTGAGCCAGTGCCGGACCATCTATGTCATGGCCATCGGCTTCGAGGCGCTGCGGGACACGGCCTACGCGGCCGCAGTCGAGAGCGGGATTGCGGCGCTGCGGCATGCGTTTCAGGTGGCTCCCGGCACGTATCGCTGGGCGGTGACTCCCGAGGGGGAACCGCTCAGCGAAGAACGCAATGCCTACGGTCACGCGTTCGTCATTCTCGCACTCGCCACCGCGGGCCGGATTCTGCAGCGTCAGGACTGGACGGAGGAGGCGCTCGAAACCTGGCGCCGGGTCGATACGTCGTTCCGGGACGCGCACGGCGGGCTGGTCTGGCACGCGGACGCGGCGTTCCGGCCCGCCGAGGCCGTCCGGTCCCAGAACCCGACCATGCACTTCTTCGAGGCCCTTCGGGCCCTTCTGCCCGCGGTCGCGAGCGGCACCGCGCGCGCCGGGGCGGAAGGGCTGTGGCGCTTTGTCCTGGACCGGCTGGAAGCACCCGGCCGCCTGCCGGAATACTACGACCTCGACTGGAACCCGCTGCATGCCGGCCCGCATGCCGTCGTCAGCCTCGGACACGCGTTCGAGTGGGCCTTTCTTGCCTCCGAGGCGGACCGCCTGGGCGTGGGACAGCACCCGCTGGACGCGGGCCATGCGTTTCTCGACTTTGCCTGCCGGACCGCGACCGATCCGGCCGGAGGCGGCTTCTTTTCGACCCTCCACACCGAAGCCCCGGAGACGGTCGGGGAAGAAAAGGGATGGTGGGAGCAGACCGAGGCGCTCCGGGCACTCGCCCGGTACGTCCACCGCCACAACCGCGCCGACCTGGCGGAGACCTTCCGCAGCGGCGCCGCCTATGCCCGCCAACGATACGTTGACCCGGAATTCGGCGGCTGGTATCTGCTCCCCGTCGGCCCCGATCCCGCAGAAGCCGATCCGGGCGCCCACAAGGGGAGCACCTGGAAGCTGGATTACCACGTCCTGAACATGGCCCTGGAGCTCGCGGGCACACAGACTCCCACTCGCCCGGCAAATGACAAGGATCTCTCTGCATGACCCCTTCGGAGATCAAGCGCTATGGCTTCGGGTGCGTTGTGGTTGTCTTTCTCCTGAATGTCCTGGTTTTTGGGTATCTCCAGACACGAACCACCGGCATGTCGCAGCAGTCCGCCGAATACGCCGTGGAGCGTGAAGCCGAGCGTCGGGCCCTGATTGATCGGGCTCTCGGAACCTCCGGGGACTTCAACGCCGATCCTCTCGTCGGCGACACACCCGCGCAAGCGGCCAAAGAAAGCGCAACAAAGCCAGCGGATCGGCAGGCCCTGCGCATTCTGCCGCCGGTCAAGCAGGGCACCATGAAGCAAATGTGGGGGCCCTCTGAGGGGAGCGGACGACCTGTACCTGCCGGTGTTCGGACTCCATGAGGCCTTGACCAAATCCCTCCAGGAAGGCAAGCGCAATGTCAACGACGTCGACATTCAGCCAAAGTACCTCTACGTACGCCAACAACAGAAGGGAACGGTCCGCACGTTCCTGGCCGTCTACTCCGATCTTCGCCTCATGAAGGATGGCGCGGAGTTCATGACCGTAACGCCGCAGGATGTCCTCCACCGGGCGCTCTACGACCCCGAGGCAGACGGCCTGTACTTCGACCCCAAGTCGCGCCTTTGCAACACAACCGAACACGCGGTCGGCATCAACAGCTTCGGCATTGCCGAGGTCCTCGGCTACCTCCAGGCCCCGCCGCGAGCCGACAACCGGCCCTATCACGAACTGGCCAACGAAGCGGCGGAGCGGGAAGACTGGTTCCTGGTCCAATATTACTGGGGCATGTCCCGCCGCGAAGGCCTCCCCGGCGACGACTGGACACAGGCAGAACTGTCGAAGCTCCGCTCCTGGATGCACCTGGACTTTCCCGGCGCACGGGAGCGCGCGCTGGGCGAACTCCGCTGGTTCATGGGCAAGTACGGCGAAACGGCTGAAGCCCGCGAACTCCTCGACGAACTCCAGGACTGACCGCGCCACCGCACCGCAACGGCCTCGCCACCCCCGGTTTCCCCTCGTGCATGCCGTGTCCCGGAGCTGCCGGCTCGCGACCTCAGGACGCGCCCTTGGTTCACCGGAATTAGCCTTGTCTTTTGGACCCGGCTTTCCTAAACTGGGTGTGGCCGTCATTCGGCCGACGATCCAGTAGGCGCCCGGCCCAGACCGGACGCCGGGAACGCCCGGAAATCGCACCTGTTCCCCGCCGCGGGCGAACGCACCCAGAAGGCAGAACGCACATGAATCTCCTGAATGTTCTCCGCGAAGAATGCATCGAAGTCGGCGTCGTCGCCGCCTCCAAAGACGACGCACTCCGACGGATTGCACAGCTCGCCAAGAAGAGCTCGCTGCTCGAGGGGCTGGACGAAGGCGCCATTTACAAGGCGCTGGCGGACCGGGAAGAGATGGGGAGCACCGCCTTCGGGGAAGGCATCGCCATTCCGCATTGCCGTCTGCCGGGCATCGACGACTTCGTGGTCGGCGTCGCGACCTCGCCGGAAGGCGTGCCGTTCGACGCCCTTGACGGCAATCCCGTCAACATCTTCTTCTTCATCATTGCGCCCGAACGCGAATCCAACGAGCACATCCGCCTCCTCTCTTCCATCAGCCAGGTGCTGCGCATCCCCGGCGCGCTCAACGAGCTCCGCGGAGCGCCCAGTCCGCAGGCGGTCCGGGAGAGCGTCCTGCGACACACGCGTGACGAGGTCGACACCAAGGACCATGCCGGCCGCAACCTCTTCCACGTCTTCATCCAGCGGGAGGACGCATTCGAAAGCATCCTGGAGGTTTTCGCCTCCATGGATTCCTGCTCGGTCCTGGTGGTGGAAGCCGAACGGACCGGCACCTACCTCGCGAAAATGCCGCTCTTCGCCGGATTCTGGAGCGACACGGAACGGGGCTTCAACCGCATCGTGGTCGCCGCCGTTGACAAGAAGCTGACAAACGATACGCTCCGCCGCATCGAGGCCATCACCGGACCTCTGGACGACGCCCGCGACGTGCTGGTCACCGTACAGGACATCTTTTACGCCGCCGGCTCCGTCGAGGCCTGATCCCCGCCCATTGCGACGCCGCACCGACGACGCACCACCGCACGAAAGAAGAGCCTCATGCCACACGAGACGCCTGCGTTTCTTCTGTTGGGTATGTTGACGATCGTCGGCTTCGGCGACGGGCTGGCCATCCTCATCTTCGGCTTCGCCTCGGCCATGGCGAATTCGCTGCTGGAGGCCAAGCTCCCCGGCGCGGGCGAGAGCAGCTTCCTCGCCACCATGCTGGTCCCCGCCAAGGAGATTGTCTACAGCCTCATCATCGGCGGCGTCCTCGGGTACGGGCTCTGCTTTCTTCTCCGCCGGCTGCAGCAGCGGGCCGAGTACTTTGTCCTTACGCTCGGGGGCATCTTTCTGGCGGTCGGACTGAGCGAGATGCTGCACATGTCGCTCATCCTCACAAGCCTCACCATCGGTTTTGTCCTCGTCAACACCCGCACCGAAGCGTTTGTTCACCGGGTCGGCGAGCAGGTGACCGCCATCATGCCGGTCATCTTTATCCTCTTTTTCGGTCTGGCGGGCGCACACATGCGGATCTCCGTGCTGCCGGCCCTGGGCCTGCTGGGACTGCTCTACATCGTCGGGCGCAGCGGCGGGCTGATCCTGGGGGCCCGGATCGGCGCCGTCCTGGGCCGCGTCAACGACATGATCCGGAAGTACGTCGGCCTCGGCATTCTTTCCCAGGCCGGGGTGGCCATCGGCCTGTCGCTGATCATCGTGGACGAGTTCCGCGGAGTGGCCCATCGCCTCATGCAAGCCGGCCTCGCCGCCGAAGCGGACCACGTCACCTGGATTGGCACCACGGTCATCACCACCATTACCGCCACCTGCTTCTTCTTCGAAGTGGTCGGTCCCATCTGCACCAGGATAGCGCTCGGGCACGCGGGCGAAATCCCGGAGGACTGAAATGCCGCCGCACGCCGCCACCGATGCGCACGCCGCTCTGCCGGCCCTCCTGATCCTCGGCGGACTGGTCTTGGCCGGATACTACCTCGGCCGGGCTGTCAAACGGGTCAACCTCCCGTCCATTCTCGGTTTCATGCTGACCGGCCTGCTGGCCGGGCCGTCCCTGTTGGGATTCGTCACCCATCACGACCTCGACGTGTACAATTTCATCAATGAGATCGCACTCGGCTTCGTCGCCATCACCATCGGCAGCGAACTGAACCTGAAGGTACTTGGCCGACAGGGGCGGTCCCTCTTTACCATCATCGTCGGCGAATGCGTCGGCACCTTCCTGCTCGTCCTTCTCCTCCTGGGGCTGGTCCTGGGCGACTGGCCGCTTGCGCTCCTCTTCGGCGCCATCGCCGCGGCCAGTGCCCCGGCCGGGACCGTCGCCGTGATCCAGGAGTACCGCGCCAAGGGTCCCCTGACGACCACCCTGTACGCCGTGGTCGGGTTCGACGACGGGCTGGCCATCATTCTCTTCGGCTTCGCCTTCGGGACGGCCAAGGCGCTCCTGCCCGCAGTCGACGGGGCGTCCGGCGGTTTCGTCGATGTGCTGGTCGGTCCGGCACGCGAGATCGGCCTCAGCCTCGCAGTCGGTGCGGCGCTCGGCCTCGTCTTCTGCAACCTGGTCCGCCGCGTCCGCAACAGCCGCGACCACCTGATCCTCGCCTTCGGCTTCGTCCTGGTCGCAACGGGACTCTCCGAGCTCTGGCACATGTCCCTCATCCTCACGAACATGGTGGTCGGCTTCGTCCTCGTCAATACACGCAACCGGGATCTGGTCGAACGGGTAAGCAACGAGACGGTCCACCCGATGCCGCTGATGTTCATCCTGTTCTTTGCGCTCGCGGGTGCGCACCTGGACCTTGCGGTCCTGCCGACCCTCGGCGTCATCAGCGCGCTCTACGTCGTCGGGCGGATGGTCGGCAAGGTAGGCGGGTCGTGGATCGGCGCCCGGGTCGGCAACGCACCGGACACGGTACGCCGGTGGCTGGGCTGGGGCCTTCACACGCAGGCCGGGGTGGCGGTGGGCCTCGCGCTCATCGTCAAGACCGAGCTCGACGGCATCGCCCGCCGCCTTGCGCAGGCCGGGCAGGTTGGGGACGCGGAACATGTTGCCTGGATCGCGGGGACGGTGGTGACCACCATTACGGCCACGTGCATCTTCTTCGAGGTGGTCGGCCCCATCCTCGCCCACCTTGCGCTGAAGAATGCCGGAGAGATCCCGGAAGACGCTCCTGCCTGAGATCCCCCGCGCTGCAATATCCTCACCCCCGGCATCGTTCCTCCATCGGTGACGGACTCCGCCCTTCCGCTCTCTCGCATCTTGACCGGCGGGCCGGGGCGGAGTAGGCTGTTGCACGTCAATGCCGGCGAAGGGGCTGTCAGGTATGAGCGCACGGATTTCCTGTCCCGACTGCGGCGCTTCCTACCGGGTCAAGGGCTCCCTGGCCCCGGACCGCAAGCTCTCCTGCAGCAAGTGCGGCGCCTCCTTTACCGCCAGTGATGTCGGCGTGTCGGGAACCCCCGTGCCGGCCTCCCGCTCGGACGAGCCGACCCTCCCCCGGTCCGGTCCGCCCTCCCGGTCGGCCGACGCCACGGTCGCGGACGCCTTCGGACCGGCCAGCGGCGCCGGGCTCATCGGCCAGGAGATTGGCGGCTGCCGCATCGAGAAGAAACTGGGCCAGGGCGGCATGGGAGCGGTCTACCTCGCCCACCACATCGCCCTCGACATTCCCGTGGCCGTGAAGATCCTTCCGCCCCACTTCGCCGAAGGGAACCCGGCTTTCGTCGAGCGCTTTGTCCGCGAAGCCCGGGCGGCCGCCCGCCTGCAGCACCAGAACATTGTCGGCGTCCTCAATGTCGGCGAAGAACGCACCCTCCACTTCATCGTCATGCAGTACGTTGACGGGCAGAGCCTGCAGCAGATCCTGCGCAGGCAGGGGGCTCTCCCGCCGGACGAGGCCATCCGCATCGGGCTGCAGGTCTGCGATGCGCTGGAGCTTGCCGAGCGCAATGGCATCGTCCACCGCGACATCAAGCCCGACAACATCATGCTCGCCAGCGACGGCTCGGTACGCCTCGCAGACCTCGGTCTGGCGAAAGAAGTGGGCGACGAGTCGGGGATGACGCAGTCCGGGATGGCCATGGGGACGCCCCATTACATGGCCCCCGAACAGGCGCAGAATGCGAAGGACGCCGACCATCGCAGTGACATCTATGCCCTCGGCTGCACGCTTTACCGGCTCGTCACCGGGGCCGTACCGTACGACGGGGAGTCGATGTTCAGCATCATGACCCAGCATACCAGCGCCCCGATCCCGGACGCACGGGCCACCAGGGCCGACATCCCGGCCGGCCTGGCCGCCGTTCTCCAGCGCACCATGGCGAAGCGTCCGGAAGACCGGTACGCAACCGCCGTCGAACTGCGCGACGATCTCCGCCAGGTTGCCGAAGGCCGTCCCCCCCTCGTGGCCGCCGCGCCCGCGGCCCTCGCGGCGAGCAACGCCGAAACCGTCGCGGCCGACCGTCCGCCCCCCGGGCAAGGCGCAGCGGCAGGCAAAGCAAAGCGAAGCAGCGGCCGCAAGCGCGCCGCCAAGTCCAAAACACCGAAGACGAAGCCCCGTCCACGCGGCGTCCTGTGGGCCAGCTCCGCAGGGGGGCTTGGCCTGCTGATCGTTGCCG